>CAXAVJ010000059.1:0-21590 GCA_963972065.1 uncultured Rhodospirillaceae bacterium | reverse complement strand
CTCGTCAGGCTCATAACCTGAAGGTCGCAGGTTCAAATCCTGCCCCCGCAACCAAACAAAAAAGCCCTAACCTCAATAGGTTATGGGCGTTTTTGTTTGCGCGCTTCCCAGCCGAAAAAAACCAAGGGGCAACCTAGGGAAAGCTGGTGGAAGCATCGGGCTACAGGCCGTTCGGAAAACATGTCATGAAAGGCATGTTTCTAGGCCGAAGGTTGAGCACGGGCCGGTCACAACTGCGCGCAGACTGCGCTTCTAGAAATCCCAACCCCCGCAACAGATCTCTTTCTTATTGCCCTAGAAAGCCACCATGAACGCAGCCAAAACGCCGAGCCAGTAATGGAGGATTGTGACTCCCACGAGGTTCTTCTGCTTGAGATAGAGGTATCCGAAAATAAAACTCGCAAAGAACGTGATCACCACGGCGTCGATGCCAAAGGTGATGTGCAGCGATGCGAAAACGGTACTCGTCAGGAAGATCGAACGATGGCCTTTGGCGTCATCGAGAAATTTCTGAAACAAGCCCTGGATAAGGCCGCGGGAGCCGACCTCCTGAAACAACGAGTGGGCGAAGTACTGAACAAGGAAATAGGGATCGATGGTCACTCCCATATCTTTCCCTGCCGATGGTTCTTTGAACCAGACGAGATAGATCGCCGCCGGAATCGTGAGGAGGATACAGATTCCCATGGTGTCGCGGAACGACCGCCAGGCGCCCTCGCGCTTGATGCCCAAGTCCGCCAGCGGAATCTTCATGACCTTGATGACCAGCAGGCAGGGCACGGCCAGGAAAAGAACCGTTTGCCAGGAGAACCCTGGATCGTAGACGTCCTGAACGTAATCTTCGGCGACCAGATAGAACAGCATGGTCGAAATCAGAAAGATCGCGATCGTGAAGACCAGGAAATGGCCGAATTGATTCTGCAGTTTTGTAATTTCCAACTGCCGTTGCAGGGACGCGACCATGTCGTCGCTCATCGTGCGGGCCCGTTCGGCAACAACGCTGGCCAACGCCCCTTTCAAATCACTGATGAACCCGTCTCCGCCGGGAAGCGTAACCAGGGCTCCTGCCGGGATAAGGATGAATTCACAGGGGGTTTCGGCCCTGAGGGAGGCCGAACGCTCGCCGCCGTCCAGGAAGACCAGTTCGCCCAGCAACTCGCCCGCTGAAACGGTGCTGAGTTCGACAAGGGATTTGTCCGCCAATTCGCGGACAACAGCCGCGGAGCCGGATAGCAGCAGATACAAAGTCGTTCCCAGGTCACCTTCCCGGAAAACGAATTGGCCGGGCGCAAACGACACCGTTTTTGAAACGGAAGCTAATGCTTCGAGGGTTTCCGGTTTGAGGGCGGCGAAGGTAAGGTTCTTGTCAAACTCATCGACGATGCGTTGGTGTTCGTTTTCCATGGAACCTTTGGACCAATCCTGTTTCCAGCGATATTCTATTGATTAACGTTGGGGTGTCTTTGAATTTGCGCGGCCTAGAGCCAAGACATACATCTTTCCGTATATGGGTACTGCATTGAAAAGAAAACATAAAGTTCTGATCATCAATGCTTATTTCGACCCATGGCGGTCGTCAACGCCGACGCGCTGGTTCATCCCCCGCGCCATGGCGCCCATTTACCTGGCCGGTGCCTTCAACCGCGGACGAACGGACGTAAAGGTATGGGACGAGGTTTTTGACGGGGCCTTGCTGGACCCTCGGATATTTAATTGGCCGGACCTCGTCGTGTTCACGGGTTTGACGGCGGCGTTTGACCGGGCGCATCAGCTTTCCGCTTATTTCCGTCATGCCAACCCGTCCGTCGTCACGGTCATCGGCGGCGCAATCCCGCGCGCGCTTCCCGCGCTTTGCGCCGAGATCTTCGATTACGTCAGCCAAGGCGATGTGGAGGACCTCCCCGCGATCATCGCCGAGGTGTTCGACCTTTCTTGTGTCTCGGAAACAGGGGCGCCGCGCTTTGATTTGGCCCGGCCGACAATGGGGGTGGGGTATCTGGAAACGACGAAGTACTGCAACTTTGCCTGCTCGTTCTGTTCGTTGACGGGTGAAGGGCGGCAGTACCAGCCCCATTCCGAGCAATCGATCACTCGGCAGTTCGATGCCATGAAGCGTGTGATGGGCGTCATGGTCCTGGACAATAACTTCTATGGAAACAGCCGGGAAAGTTTTCAGCGGCGCGTCGAAATGATCGGCGAACGTTGGCGGCAGGGCCAGTTCCGGGGGTGGGGGGCCTTGGTGACTGGCGATTTCTTCAAACGCCCCGAGAACGTGGAATTGATGGCCAAGAACGGCTGCAAGGCAGTGTTCTCCGGTGTGGAGTCGCTCGACCCAAAGGTCCTGAAATCCTTCAACAAAAAGCAGAGCGTGACTTCGGACCCGCAGGTACTGGCGAAATTGTGCGCCGAACATGGCATGTTCTTCGATTACGGCATGATCGCCGACTTCAGCCAACAGACGACCGCCGAGGTGAATGACCAGTTGAATGCCGTTCTGAACGAACCGTCTATTCCATTACCCGGACTGCTTTCGCTGACGATTCCCATCTTGGGAACACCCTATTTCGAGGCCTCGGCACGGGCCGGACGTTTGATGCCAAATCTTCTGTTAAGCGATATGGACGGGCAAAAAGTGGTCGAATGGCCCATGGAGCCGCTGGAAAAGGTCGTGCCTTTCGTCGCTGAGCTGTTGCGGTTTCGCGGGCGGAAAGTTGCTCTTATGCGCCATGCGGTCAAACATGCTTGGTACTGGCGCAAGCACTTCACCTGGGATCAGACAGCGTTGGCGTTCGCCCGCCCGCTTCATCGTTTCGGTGGTAAGGTCAATCTTGGCAGCGTTCGCCAGATGCGCCAGTCATTCCAAGAATCACGACCGACCTATTGCGCCATGAGCGATGGCTTGCGCTCCGCATACAAGCCGCAGGTTAAGTTGCCGGCAAAATTCGAAAAATGCTTCGAGCCACTTCGGATTACCGATGAGACGGGTGCACTTACCGACGAATTACTGAACGCCCGCAGCAGAACACCGGCCGTAGCATGATCATGTCCGGGAGCCCTCAAAGGTAATCTGGGCAGTGCGGACATTGTCCAGGAACTGGCTTGTACAGGCCTCCCAGCTGAACTGCAGGGCCCAGTCGCGGCAGCGATCCTGCGGAATGTGAAGGGCATCCAAGGCGGCTTGTCGAAGGTCGTCGGAGAGAATTCCCGCTCCGCTGTCTCCGATTACATCGCGCGGCCCCATCACGGGATAGGCGGCAACCGGGACACCACAGGCCATTGATTCCAATAGGACCAGGCCAAACGTGTCCGTCAATGATGGAAAGACAAAGACGTCTGCGCTGGCGAAATGCCGCGCGAGATATTCGCCGAACTTGGCGCCTGTGAACAGAATATGTGGATAGGACCGGCGCAATCCGTTCAGTTCGGGCCCGTCGCCGACCACGACTTTCGATCCGGGAAGGTCCAAATCCAAAAAAGCCTTAATGTTCTTTTCGACCGCAACGCGTCCCACGTTGATAAAGATGGGACGCGCCAGATTCGGTGGAAGGACCGAGCCGTCCATAGGTCGGAAAAGCTCCGCATCGACGCCACGGGACCATTTCATCAGATTGCGAAAACCCCGGCGGTGCAGGTCATCTTTGAGCGTGTCCGTTGCGACCATGCAGCCGGAACCGAAATTGTGGAACCGGCGAAACCATGCGTAGAACCAACTTCCGGGCAATGGCGCGCGGGCTTCCACGTACTCCGGGAACCGAGTGTGGTAACTGGACGAATAAGTCTTGCCCATCCGGCGCGCCGCCGATCCCGCCAACAGCCCGAGCGGCCCCTCGGTGGCGATATGGATATGTTCGCATCCAAGTTCCTCGATCCGCTTTTGGACAGCACGGCGAGTCGTCAGCGACAGGCGGATTTCAGGATAGGTCGGGCATGGGATGGTCATGAATTCTTGCGGCGACAGGAATTCGACCCGCACGCCGAGTTTTTCCAACTCACGGGCCGTAAACTCTAGTGATCGCACAACACCGTTGACCTGTGGGTGCCAGGCGTCTGTGACCATAAGAATGGAGGTCATATAGACCTGTTGCCGAATGCCGGCCTGGTCGTTGGATTGGTCGCATGGACACGTTTTCGAGCCGGGTCAGTCCAGTAGATAACTTCCAATTTCCCATCATGATGTTCGGCCACGGCGGTGCAACTTTCCACCCAATCACCCGTATTTACATAATGAATGCC
This sequence comes from uncultured Rhodospirillaceae bacterium, assembly GCA_963972065.1. Taxonomy (GTDB): domain Bacteria; phylum Pseudomonadota; class Alphaproteobacteria; order Rhodospirillales; family Casp-alpha2; genus UBA1479. The sequence continues at coordinate 17,357 of CAXAVJ010000059.1, read as the reverse complement.
GTTCATTTCGCGGCTCATGGCGTGATGGATATGACCGCAGATGACGCCGTCCAGGCCACGTTTTTGGATGTCGTCTGCAACCACGGTCTCGAACTGTCCGATAATGTTGATGAAACTTTTCACGTGACGTTTGGCAAAGGCACCCAGCGACCAATACTCCAGCCCAAGGCGCCGGCGTATCCAGTTCAGCCATGTGTTGGATGTCAGCGCGACTTCGTAGAACCGGTCGCCTAGATAGGCCATCCATTTGGCGTTTTGCAGCACCACATCGTATTGGTCCCCGTGGGTTACGAAATAACGGCGGCCTTCCACGGTTTCATGAATTGCGTGCTCGAGGATTTCCACGTCGGCGACCATGCGACCGGAAAATTCACGAAAATTTTCATCGTGGTTTCCCGGGATGTAGATGATCTTGGTGCCGAGTTTCGCTTTCTTGAGGATGGCCCGAACGACGTCTTCATGAGCCCGGGGCCAGTACCGTTTTTTCTTGAGCCGCCAGCCGTCGATGATGTCGCCGATCAGGTAAACTCTATCAGCGTCATGCGATTCCAGAAATTCACCAAACAGACGAGCCTGACAGTGCCGGGTTCCCAGGTGGATGTCTGAAACGAATATCGACCGGAACTTCCGCCCCTGCGAACTTGAAACTTTCACGGTCACTTGATCACCCTATAGTTGGGGTTCATTCAGGAGCACAAACTTGTATACCTGCCACGTGCGCAGTCCGTCCAGCGCATCGCGGATCCCCCATCCCCCGGTTAATGTGTCCATAGCCAATCCCACCGTTAATTCATAACCCCGAGGGCTGCATCCGGATAAAGGCATGAACGTTGATCAGCACACCACACCGCCCCCCCATGAATATCGCAATCATCGGAACCGGCATCGCGGGCCTGTCGGCAGCCTGGCTTTTGAATCAGCGCCATCGCGTAACCGTCTATGAGAAAAACAACTGGGTCGGTGGCCATTCGAACACGGTGGATGTGCCCGGGGCCGCAGGAATGGTGCCTGTCGATACGGGCTTCATCGTCTACAATGAGCACACCTACCCGAATCTGACGGCCCTGTTCGATCACCTGGACGTGCCGACCAAGGATAGCGACATGTCCTTTGCCGCCTCCTTCGCTGATGGCGGTCTGGAATATGCGGGAACGGGCCTGAACGGCCTATTCGGACAGCGCCGCAACCTGATCCGGCCCCGATTTTGGCGCATGATGAAAGATCTTCTGCGCTTCTACAATGAAGCGCCTGCATTCTTGAACTCTCCACATCGCCACGGTGTCAGTCTTGCCGACTATCTGGCGCAGAACGGGTACAGCCGGGCGTTCATCGACGATCACCTTTATCCCATGGGGGCGGCCGTCTGGTCGACCACGGCCGAGGAGATGGCGGACTATCCGGCGGAAGCCTTCATCCGGTTCTTTGACAGCCACGGCCTGTTGTTGTTGAAGGACCGCCCCCAATGGCGGACCGTCGATAGAGGTTCCAGGGAATATGTCACACGATTGACGGCGCCGTTCCAAGACCGTATCCGCCAAGTCGGCGTCCGATCGCTGCACCGCCAAGCGGACAAAGTCCTGGTGACCGACCGCACCGGTACCACCGAAACCTTCGATCACGCCATCCTGGCCACCCATGCGGATGAAGCCTGCGGGTTGTTGGCGGACGCCGACACACAGGAGCGCAGACTGCTGGGGGTGTGGCGGTATACGGAAAACCGCGCGGTTCTTCACACGGACTCTGCCTTGATGCCGAAACGGAAACGGGTCTGGTCGAGTTGGAACTTCATCGCCGGCGAAAATGGCGGCAGGAATGCACTTTGCGTGACCTATTGGATGAACCGCTTGCAATCCATCGATGGGCACCAGCCCTTGTTCGTGACCTTGAACCCCGTTCGGGAACCCCGACCTGAGACGGTTCTGCGCGAATTCACCTATACCCACCCGTTTTTCGATCAGGCCGCCATCGAAACCCAGGGCAAACTATGGACACTTCAAGGCCGCCGGCAGACTTGGTTCTGCGGCAGTTATTTCGGCCATGGCTTCCACGAGGACGCCCTGCAGTCCGGCCTCGCCGTGGCGGAACAGCTTGGCGGCCTTCGCCGACCGTGGAATGTTGCCGACGAAAGCGGCAGAATTCACCTTGCCTCCCAGGAAGCATCGATCGCGGAATGACGTTACAATCGGCCATCTTCGAAGGACCCGTGGTCCATGAACGCCACCGACCCAATCGGCACCGGTTGCGTTACGAAGTGTTCTCCCTGCTGCTGGATCTGGACGAACTGCCGGAACTGGACCGGCGGTTCCGGTTGTTTGGCCACAATCGGTTCGCCCCCTTGGCATTCCACGACCGTGACCACGGCCCATGCACCGGTGCGGCGTTGCGACCCTGGGTCGAAGAACGTTTGGCGGAGGCCGGTATCTCGCTCGACGGCGGGTCCATTCACCTGCTCTGCTACCCCAGGATTTTCGGCTATGCCTTCAATCCTCTGAGCGTCTATTTCTGCTATCGCAGAGAAGGGGCGTTGGCGGCGATCCTTTACGAAGTCTGCAACACCTTCAAGGAACGCCATACCTACGTCATTCCGGTGACGGGTGATGGAGGACAGGTGATCCGTCAATCCTGTGCCAAGGCGCTCTATGTTTCACCCTTCATCCCCATGGAGGCGACCTACCACTTTCGCATTGTGCCGCCAGGTGACGACGTGCGGCTTGTCATCCGGCAAGAGGATGCCGGCGGCCTTCTGTTGACGGCGGCATTCCAAGGCAAACGTATTCCTCTCACCGGCCGGGCGTTGATACGGTCCCTTGTCCGGTTTCCATTGATGACTTTAAAAGTCATCGGCGGCATTCACTGGGAAGCGATCAAACTGTGGCATAAGGGGCTGCCTGTATTCGCCCATTTCCCCGCTGATCTGCCGGTGAAAAGCAGCATCGAAAAGCAACCCGCGCCGACATCCGCAGAATAAGAAATCCATGGACACACCACCCTCACGCACATTGTTCGGTATTGAGAACACTGATCAGGTCCACCGTTCCGGGTTTCGCGAACGCCTCGTGATGCGCTGGGCGGAGAAACTCGCCGCTGGCCGGTTGACCATCGAATTTCCGTCTGGCGCCCGGAAGGACTTCGAAGGGGCCACCCCTGGCCCCCACGCAATGCTGACGATCAAGGATTTGGATGTTGTTATTAGGCTGTTGTTCGCCGGTGACATCGGGTTTGCCGAAGGCTATATGGCCGGCGAATGGGAAACTCCCGATTTGTCGACATTGTTGACCTTTGGTGCGCTCAATCGGCCAGCAGTTTCAGGGGCGCTTGGGCGTCCGGGCATCGTCAGCTTTTTGAACCGCATCCGCCACGGGCTTCGTGCCAACACGCCGAAAGGCAGCCGGCGCAATATCGCGGCCCATTATGATCTCGGCAATGACTTCTATGGCCTGTGGCTGGACGAGACCATGACCTATTCGTCGGCCCTGTTTACCTGCATGGATACGCCTATGGCGACGGCGCAAAGGGACAAGTATCTGCGGATCGCGGCCGCGCTTGATCTTCGGCCTGGCGACCGGGTACTCGAAATCGGTTGCGGCTGGGGCGGCTTCGCCGAGATCGCCGCCCAGGAGTTCGGTTGCCAAGTTTTGTGCCTGACATTATCGGCCGAACAGGCATCCTATGCACGGGAGCGCATGGACCGCGCCGGCCTGATGGATCGGGTCGAGATCAGGGTTCAGGACTACCGCGAAATTACGGGTGAGTATGACAAAATTGTCTCGATCGAAATGTTCGAAGCCGTGGGCGAGCCCTATTGGCGGATCTATCTGGAGCAGCTGAAAGCATTATTGAAACCGGGCGGCAAGGCGGCGTTGCAGATCATCACCATCGATGATGACCATTTCCGCGCCTACCGTCGTGATCCGGATTTTGTCCAACGCTACATATTCCCTGGCGGCATGCTGCCCAGCCCGGAAGCCTTCACCGCAGTCGTCGCTGAACGCGGCCTCACCATCACGGACCGATTCTTCTTCGGGTCTTCCTATGCCGAGACCATGCGGCGCTGGCATCACGGGTTCCAAGAAAACTGGCACGAGATTAGTAAATTAGGTTTCGACAACCGCTTCTATCGTATGTGGCGCTATTACATGGCCTATTGCGAAGCAGGTTTCGAGACAGGGATTATTGACGTTGGCCAGTTCGTCATCGAACGGAAATGACCACGCACGCATCATGAACCTGTCTGGACCAAAGCCCGCCGCGCCACCAGGCTGACTGGGGCGACGTCTCGCCGCTCACCTCGGCCCAAGGGGCTTCGTGCAAGGGCAGGGGGGATGAACGACAGTGATGCCCATCATTCCCGAACTGCGCCGGAACGTATATTGTGTAACGCAATTCGCTAGCCGGTTTGAACGCCACATGAAAAGGCGGCCCCGAATGACGGGCCGGAGGAGGCTATGTGGCCTATTTGGACAATCATACGGTCATGGCGACCGATGATATGGACGAACTACGTGACGCCGTTGCGGGATTGGCGGGGCGGCATCAATTAGACGTTCGCGGTGACAGAACCGCTTTGTCCGCCAGAATCGCCGTGGCGTCGTTCGGGGAACTCAATCTTCTGCATTTTGGGTACGGTGACGTTCGGATCGACGTTTCCTCCGGAGAGGAGGGGGACGACGGGCTGTTGTTCTATGTGGTGACGGGCGGTGGCGGCAACTTGCGCCGCGGCAACACGGAAATGGACTTCTCCACGACGCAGGGTGTCGTACGAGACTTGTCCAAGTCGATCATGGTGACGCAGGAGGGACTTTCGGGGTTCGCCCTGCCGATGTCGAAAGAGCGGGTGCGCCGACATGCCCATTCGGTGATCGGCGCCGATGTGGGGGCAACCCCGGTGATGTTCGATCAGGGGATCGATATGACGACCCCGGGCGGGCGTCAGTTCCGCAATACGGTGCATTTTGTCGCGAACGCCTTGGATGGCCCGCTTCGGGAAATGGACAATCCGATCCTTGCCCGGCAGATGGAAGAATTGCTTCTGACCCAAATCCTGACGTTGTTGCCCAACAATTTTTCCGACGCAATTGCGGATTGTGCAACGCGGGTGGCCTTGCCCCACCATGTCAAGAAAGCGCGGGATTACATTCATGCCCATGCCCATACGGCGCTAGGCGTCGCCGATATTGCCGCGGCGGCCGGATGCGGCTATCGAACCGTGCAAAACGTCTTCAAGGACGTCTATGGCATGTCGCCCATGGCCTATCTGCGGCTTGTCCGGCTGAAACGGGTTCACAGCGCATTGCGTAACGGCGGTGAGGATGGGGCGACCATCGCGCAAATCGCCCGGGCCTGGGGGTTTGGCCATATGGGACGATTTGCCGAAATTTATCGCCACCAATTCGGCGAATTACCCTCGGAAACGGTCCGAAAGCGCGTTTGAGTTTCGCCGCCGTATCCACAAACTGTATTCAGTATCCGAAAAGCGCCGAATAAAGGCCTGAAACATGCCGTGCGCATTCTCCAGCCTGCCTTTAATGCATTAAGGTGCTTCTGATCGGACCATGCCTTCCGTCCTGAAGGACATGCGGTGCGGCGTGACGTCTACCGACAGTTTTTCTTTCGGGGGGCGAAGAACGAAAGCCCACCGGTTTTGGCGCCGCAGGATGCGGGCAGTGGTGAAACAAGACGCGATATTGAGAATTGAGGAACGGCCGATGAGGATTCTTTTCAAGTTTGTACTTTTCCCCATCTTGGCGCGGGGGGCGTTGCTGGCCCTGGTCGCGTTCGCTGGTACGGTGAATCCGTCCAATGCATCGGCGCAACAGACACAGGTAGGTTTTTCCCAGGGCCATGCGATTTGCGGCGCGATGGATTTGCGCACGGGAAACGTCTTGCCGCCCTGCGGTTTCGCCAAGGCGACGAAAACCGGCAAGGCGGTCGGGAAATGCCCGAAGGGCTCGTTCTTCGATATCGGAACATGGTCTTGTTTCACCTGCCCAAACGGATTTAACCGAACGGGGTTCGCGGTCGATACCCCGCAGGCTTGTTCCAGAGAGATCAGGGCTGAATACAAATACGCAAAACGAATCGGCAACCACAAATCCTGCCCGAACGGATCCTTCAAGGATGGCCGCAACGGCGGGGAATGCTGGGCCTGTCCGTCCGGGTACGGCCGCACCCTGTCCGCGGTGGACGCATGGGATGCCTGCGGCAAGGCATTTGCGTCGGCGCGCCGGGCGGAATTCATCGACCGGGTCTGCGCCGAAGGGACGTTCCCCGACCCCAACGGCGGCTGCTATACCTGTCCCACAGGTTTCCGCCGCACCGCCGCCGCGGTGACCGGACACAACGCTTGTTTCCGCAATGAAGAGTTGAGGGCGGCGAACAAAGAAGCCGCGTTGACCTGTAAGGCCGGTGAGCACTTTGATTTCATCGATGGGGGAACGTGTTGGTCATGCCCTGAGAATTCGGTCCGGTCGGTCTCCGGCGTTAAGACGAATCAGGCCTGCGAGTACACCAACATGCGCTGGGAAGCGGCCAAGCGTACGCCGAACGGCTTGTTTGCCCTGCCTGGCGGTCACGAGATCGCGGCCCAGGTGATTCTGGAGCGCAAGGGGATCGACGCCGCCATCGCCAAATTCATCAAGGAAAGCAATTTCAACAAATCCGAAGGCGAAAAGTATGCAGCCGACGCCTGGGAACTGATCCGGACGGCGCCTGAGAGTTCGCCGATCCTGATGGCCGTTACCTACGATTATGTTTTCAACCTGGTTAAAAACGGGGCGAAGACCAAGCCTGAGCGAGATTTGTTGGACTACCTGGCGGTTTACGTTCAGCAATCACGCCAATTGTCCGCGTCGGAAATGAAGAACGTCTGGGACAGTTGGGTCCGTGGCCAGCAGGCGCTGACCGCGTCGCGCGGGAACAATATGGTCAATGTCTACGATACGGGCGTCGCGCCGCCGGATATGAGGGGCCTGGTCGCCCAAGTCATGCATCTGGGGCCGGCGGCGGCCATCGCGATGACCTTTATGGGGGCACATGCACTTTCGGCTGCATCACCCGCGGTCTCCAAATTCACGCTGACCATGGCCAGGACAATACTGCCATTCCGAAAAAGTCTCTCGACGGCGTTACAGACCGTGGCGAGGACGGGGGCGGCCTCTACCGCGGGCGTAACGGGCGCCGTTGCCGCTCCGATGATCATCATGACGGCCGCGTCGATTATCGCGAGCATGGCAACCGACATTGCCCTGCAGCAGAACAAGCAGGAATCCATCGTCAACGATGCCCTGCAAACCGCGCAGCAGCCTGTTAATTTGGCCCGCCTTCTGTTGACCGATGACGGGCGGACCGAGGTTGCGGCCAACTGGGCGCTGATGACCCAGGAACCGGTGAAGCCGAACGCCCGCACCTGGGCCGCGCTGATGCCGACGCCGTCGTCGACGGGCAATACGGCGACCATCAACGTGAATGGCACGAACGTCGTCGTGGATGTTCCCACGGTGCCGAGCGTGACCTTGGAAGGCGACCGCGTGGTCGTGAGCAGGGCATCGGGCAGCGCGCCGAGCTGGGAGAAGGTTGATGGTGCGGCCCATGATGTTGCGGTCGGCTCCGACGGCACAATCTATGCGATCGGTGTGAAAAAGGTGGGCGGCGGATACGAAATCTTCAGCCGCGCCAAGACGGCCGACCGGTGGACCAAGTTGTCCGGCGCCGCAACTCGCATTGCGGCTTCCGGCACCGAGGCTTGGGTGGTGAACGACCAGGGCATGATTTTCGTCCAGTCGGGTAAAGGCTGGAAGAAGGTTCCGGGTCCCGCCGCGCAAGATATCGGCGCCAGCGCCAAGGGTGTGTGGATCATCGGCGTCGATGAAAAGATTTATCAACGCGCCGGCAATACCTGGAAGCTTTTTGGGGGTAAGGCTCAGCGGATTGACGTCGATGAGGACGGCCGCCCCTGGATCGTGACCAAGGTAGGCCAGATCTACGTCCACACCAATAACTTGAAGTGGCATAAGCTTCCGGGCGCCGCCACGGATGTGGCGGTCGATGCGCGCGGCGCGGCATACGTCGTCGGCACGAGCGGCGGCGTGTTCGTGTTCAATGGCACAAAGCGCGATTGGGACCGAATTTCCGACGACAAGGATTCCGTCGCCATCGGCGTCGGTGGTGGCCAGGTGTGGCGGGTTTCCAAATCAAACGAAACCTATCAGTTTAACTAGGCTGCCCGGCGCTCATTCCACGATGATGATGCTCATATACTGCCGGCGGCCCGTGGCGGGCCGCCGGCATGTTATGGGACAGTGGCCGGCGGCCGTCTATTTCTGCCGGTACACCTCAGTTTTGGGGCCCAGGTGCCAGATTTTCCCGCCGCCGATGGCGACCGCCGTGCCGTCGCGGCCTGTCGCGACCCAGTTGTTGGTCGCAGGGTTGAAGATTTGCACCTTGCCCTTGGCATCGACCACGGCCGGTCCGCCGAAGCCGTCCACCGCGATGTCCTGTGCCGTGCCGTTGAAGGGCTGCCACTTGCCGTTGACCAGGGCGAAGATCTGGCCGGCCGCGTTGGTCAGCCAGGGATTGCCGTCGCGGTCCACGGTGATGCGGGTCCCCCAGGCCGACTGATCGCGGAGCCATTGCTTGCCGGTCCAGCGATAGACGGCGAAGCTCCCCTGCTTGGTCGGTTCCGCCACGGCCCACACACCCTTGGCGCTGGCGCCGATATCGACGGCCTTCATGATCTTGCCGCCGGCCAGGACCGGCCGATTGGCCCAGGTCGTGCCGGTGCGCTCGAAGGCGATGCCGCCGTCGTTGACCAGCCAGGGCGTGGTGTCGGCCACGGCGATGCGCACGGCGCCGCCGGGCAGGCTTCCCCACTTTGTCGCATTGGTGCCGCGAAAATAAACGCCATAACCGCCTGGCACCTTGTTGTCGCCGATCACCCAGGCGGTGCCGTCGGTGGCGACGGCGATGTCACGGGCGCGGCCGTCGATCTGATCCCATTGCAGATTACCCAGGGATAGGCTGGCTAGTTCGTTGCTGGACGGCTTGGGAATGGAGGTCACCGGCTGGCTGCCCCCGTCGATAACCGTTGTCGGTGTCTGGACGTTGGTCGCAGGACCAGTGTTGTGGCCGAGCGCATCAGCGGCAATGGCTTTCAATTCCGCGGTTACGGCCGTCGACGGCCGCGCGGAGCCGGAGACGGCGAGCCCCCAGAATCCTGCGAGCATGCCGTATCCAGAATCGGAATCGATCATGCGCGTCAGTTGCGGCGGCTGCTTGGCGTCGGCCAGAAGGGCCAGCAGTTTGGGGCGGGCTTCCTCGATGGCGATCAGCTTTTCGAATTGGTGTGACGCGATTTCGATGGCGAGGGTAATGATGAGCTGCGGGCCAATCGAACTCATCGCCTTCATCACCGACGCCATGCGCTGAATTGCTTTTGATGTCGCTTGGAGCCCTTTTTCAACGACCTTCTGCGCGACCTTTCCGGTTCCGTGTTCCGCCGCCATTTCCGCCTTCTTCAAGGCCGCTTTCACAAGGCTTCTGCTGTAGGGAAATACCTTTTTGAAAACGGCGGGGTTGGCTATGGCTGCGGTGTACCCGGCGCTGACACCGATGCCGGCACCCAAGCCGACGAATACCCCGGCATGGATGACGTCATAGAAATCGGGCGGCGCGATGCCCGTATCCAAGGCGGCGAAAAGGCCGCTTTGCTGCGCCCGTGACCCCGTGCGGCGGTATTGTTCCGAGCGGGCCCAGGTGTCATAGGCGTTAAGGGCATCTTGGGCGATATAGGTTCGGCGGGCGATCATATATTTGGAAAATCCCGCGACCAAAGCCTTCTGGCCCGGGGTCGCCCTTTGCGGGCTTTCAATCGCCGCCATCAAGGCAGCCTGGGTGATCGCCATCAGGACCGCGCTTTTTTCCGGCTCGGCACCGATTTCTTCCCATAAGTTTTTGCGCAGTTGCGCGACGGGCGTCTTGGTGTCGTCGGCAAGCGCCTGGATGGCAATCTCGACGGCCTGCCGGTCACGCACCAATTCAAGGACCGCGGCTTCGGCGCCCTCGACGCCGAACAGACCGGGTTCCTTGTAGGGGGCCGTATACCAATCCATGGACGGGCGGGCGCAGGCATTTCCAGCCTTCACGTGGCTTGTGGTCCGTTTGTGATTGGCCGGGCATGACCAGCAGGTGCCGCTGGCGGCCGATTTCGCTGTCGACGGCGCCAGATTGGCGCCTTTCAGATTGCGCAATTCCTGGTCGTTTACGCCGATGAAATCGAAAAATTGATCGGCCGGGCAAGACACGGCGGAGTCGAGGCTCGCCTTGAAAAATTCCAGCCCGCCGTCCTTTTCGCAGGCGGCTTGGCCATCGACAGGGAAGGTCGTGCGGTCCCATTCCGCAGGACATTTCCAACAGCCGCCACCGGTATCGGGATTCTGTACCCCCGGGATGCGGTCATCATGGAATTCACCATCTTCGCATTTGGCGAGGCCGACACGGGTTGCGGAGGCTTGTTTTTCAGCAATGACCTGTCGGCAGGCCTTGGCATCGTGGACATGGGTGCCAGTGCGGGCATAACCGGCGGGACAACTCCAGCAATGGCCATCGACGCTGTCCCAAAATTGACCGCTGGGGCAGGACAGGCCAACAGCAGGATTGTTCCGGATTGCGTAGCGGAATTGTTCAGACGCCGGCACGTAACAGGCATTGCCGGCGTCGATATGCGCTGCAGACCGTCTGAAACCGGCGGGGCATTTCCAGCATTCGCCGCCGCGGACGCGGTCGTAGAACGATCCCGCCGGGCAGCGTGTGCCACGGAACGATGCGGGGCCGAATGCGCCGCGGGCTTCCGGGTTCTTGCGCGCGCAGGCACGGGGTTCCGTGACGGCGACGCCGGTGCGGTAATATCCCGGCGGACAGCGCCAGCATTCCCATTTGCCGACGTCGAAGAATGCGCCAGGCTTGCATTCGGCCACGGCCGCACCTTCGTATTTGGCCCAGGTGCCGCCGCAGGCAGGGAGCTCCTTTCCGTTGACGATGGCGCCGCAGATCGGGGCGGACTGCTTCGGCGCCTTGGTGGTGTCGAGGAGGATGACCTGCGCGGCGGCCGGTGACGGGATGGCAGAGGCGAGAGCGCATCCGACCGCAAGGGCAACAGGAACCATGACCAAGGCGCGGAATGATGAGCGCATCGTCCCGCCGATGACAACAAGACCGGCCAAGACCGGGACCAGAACTAGAATCAACGTAACCGTGGCGAAGCCGACTTCAACCATAATTCTCTCCCCCTGATGCGGGCGTTCACCCGTTTTTCAGTCCGCGCATTTCCTTCGAGAGCAGCCGCAGGTTCAATGCCCGCCGAGGCGAGACAGAACCGCCACAGCGCGCACGGTACCGTCACCGTCTTGTGCGGTGATTGCGCGGTTGGGATTACTTTTCCTACGAAGGGATGAGCGTGCAAGATGCGCGTTATATGATAAAAGGCTTCACTATGAACAATAGTTCAATAATGATCAGTGCTAGTCATTGGTGTGTCTGATCGTAGGTGAATTCAGATAAGCTCAAGACACGAGCATTCGCATCAGGCCACATGCCGAACTTGTAGAAACAGTGTTGATTTCGTCCCATGCCAAACAACGTGGAATGGCTCCTGCAAGAGGCGACCGGTGATCGCAGCCTTCAGGTCAGCGAGCGAACCGAAATTGATGACGACTATTGGAAGGCCGTGATCGAGCGGCTGGAGATCGGGCCCGGGCTGAGGGTCTTTCTGGCCACCGCGGATGTGCGCAAGGATCTGACGGTTCAGCCTTCGGACAGCGAGAAGGACGTTTGGCTGAGCAGCGACGTCGCGGTCTCGGGACAGTTGGATATCGAGTTGTCGGACGGCCCGCGGTTCCAAGTCGGCCCGAACCACGCGGTGTTGTTCCGGCCGCTCGTCCGTACCGTCGATTTTCATCTTACGGCCGGGCAGCAGATCAAGCTTGCCGGGTATGGCCTGCAGGGTGACCGTATTGCGCGGTTGTTCGATGACGATGTGCCGTCGGAGCTGCGGCCGCTGCTGGAGCCGGACATCCGCGAGAGCAAGGTCTTCACCATGAAGTGCTCGCGCCAGCTCCGCAATCTGGCGCAAAACCTGTTTGCCCCGGGCTTGAACGGTCCGCTGCGCACCCTGTTCATGGAAGGGACCGTTTTGCAGTTGCTGGCCGTCCAAGCCGTAGGGAGACCCAGCGGCAAGGAGGCAAGGAACAAGTTGTCCAGGAGTGAGCGCGACAGTGTTCATGCCGCGCGGGACATCTTGCTTAAGGATATGCGGAACCCGCCAAGTCTGGGGGAATTGGCCAGCGCGGTTGGGTTGACGGAAAAGCGCTTGAACGCCGGATTCCGCATGGCTTTCGGCGCAACGGTCTTCGAAGTGTTGCGAAACCACCGCCTTGAACATGCACGTATCGCGTTGACGATGGAATCCACCCCGATGAAGGTCATCGCCTACCGGGTTGGTTACAACCACGTCACCAACTTCATCAATGCCTATACCGCGCGCTATGGGAATCCGCCGGGTCGTCACACCCGGCAAGGCGGCTAAACACTAAACGCCGTGCTGTTAAAGAGCCGGGCTTATGGGCGCTGACGAAATCCGGCGCGGGCTTAGGCCGCCGCGTGCGCCGGGTCCGTTCCCTCGGCCAGGAAAGGTGCATCGCCCAATAGCGTCACCCGGTTCATATGGCGACGAAAGCCGTGATAGTCGTTGATGGCGAAATGCTGGGTGCAGCGGTTGTCCCAGAAAGCGAGAGAGCCGGGCTGCCAGCGGAACCGGCAGACGAAGTCCGGTTTGCACAGATGGGCGAACAGGTATTGCAGCAGCGGCGCGCTTTCCTCGCGCGTCATGCCCTCGAAATTCTTGGTGAAGACGCTGTTGACGTAGAGGGCATCGCGGCCCGATTCCGGATGGGTGCGGATCACCGGATGGGAGGCTTCCTGTTCCACGTCGTCGGAATGCTGGAACCCGCCGGATGCGCTCCCGGGCAATTCCGCCTCCGCCGCCCGTTTGGCGAAATTCTCCCGCGCGCTGTGGAAGGCGCGCAGGCCGCGCAGCATGGCCTTCATGCCGTCGGACAGAGTTTCATAGGCCAAATACATGTTGGCGAACATGGTATCGCCGCCGTAGGGCGGCACTTCCTTGGCGTAGAGGATGGAGCCGAGGGCGGGGCGCCGGGTGTAGCTGACGTCCGTATGCCAGCGGTCGCCGATGTTGTTCTTGTGCTGCGGTTCCTTGAGCAGGAGTTGGACTTCCTCGTGGCCGGGCACCTGGGGGAAGAAGGAATTGACGTGAAGGTCGCCGAACAGCCGGCCGAAGGCCTTCTGCAGGTCGGGCGTCAGGTCCTGGTCGCGGAAGAAAATGACCAGGTTGTCGACCAGGGCGCGGCGGATTTCCGTAACCACGTCCGGGGCCAGCGGCCGGGACAGGTCAACGCCGCCGATCTCCGCGCCGAGGGCGCCCGAGATGGGGCTGACGCTGATGTGGCGAAAGTCGGGTTGCGGTTGTGCGGTCATCTGGTGGGCCTCCCGTGTTCAGGCTGTTTTGCGCGGCACCTCGGCAAGGAGGGCCATGGTTTTGTCGGATACGGGCGCCGTCAGGGCGCCGGCGATGCTGTCGATCAGGTTGGCGACGAACAGTTGGGTGCCGCCGCTGCGTCCGGTGGTGCGGCCGCCGGCATCGCGCCGGGCCTTGTCGGCCAGGGCATGGACGAAATGGGCGACGGCCTGGCGGATGCGCTGTTCGACCAGGGGCGCGGGCAGATCCGAAAGCAGGCCGCGCAGCAGGTCGCGGGTGCGCGCCATGCCGTGGTCGAACTTGTCGCGCACCAGATCGCCCAGGTCGATCCCGGGATCGCTGATCACCTGCGCCAGAAAGCGCACGTAATGTTGGCCGCGCACGGTGGGGTCGAGTTGTTCCGCCAGCGGTGCCACCATGGCGGTGACGACGGGGCGCACCTCTGTTATCGGGCCGGTGGCTTCCATCGCGTCAAGCATGGCGACGCGGCGCCGGTTGATGCCGGCCATGCGGTGTTCGAAGATCGCTTCGAGCAGCATCTCGCGGGTGCCGAAATGGTAATGCAACGCGGCCACGTTCTTCTGGCCGGCGGCGCGGTTGATCTCGCGCAGCGACACGTTATCGATGCCTTTTTCGGCGAACAGGCGTTCGGCGGCGAGGATAAGGTTTTCGCGGGTGTCGGCAGGTTCCATGCAGCAACTGTATTAAATCATATGAATTAATTCAAATGATTTAAGCTTGTCCGTTAAGGTGGTACCGCATGCAGCGAAATGTTGACAAACGCCCCCGTGAGAAGGCCTTTTCAAAGGCAGACAAGACCATACCAAAAGGAACCATCCATGAGACTTATGATGTTCGAAGCGTCCGGCGGACCGCGCCTGGGCGTGGTCGACGGCGACAAGGTGATTGATGTCGCCGCAGCCGACCCGGCGTTGCCGAAGACGATGCAGGCCCTGATCGAAGCCGGACCGGACGCGCTTGCCCGCGCCGCCGCCGCCGTTAAGGGGGCCGGCGCCGAAGCGACCCTGGCGCTCAAGGACGTCACGCCGGCGTTGCCCATCGAACGACCGGGCAAGTTCGTCTGTGTCGGCCTGAATTATGCCGCCCATGCGCGCGAAGGCGGGCATGAGCCGCCGACGTATCCGTCCCTGTTCGTGCGTTGGCCGTCGTCGTTGGTTGCCGCCGAAGCACCGGTGATCCTACCCAAGGTCTGCGACCAGCTGGATTACGAGGCTGAACTGACTTTCATTATCGGCAAGGGCGGCCGGGCGATTCCGGAAGACAAGGGGCTGGACCATGTGTTCGGCTACACCCTATTCAATGATGTCTCGGTTCGCGCCTGGCAGCGTTATACGCCGCAATGGACCCAGGGCAAAAACTTCGACGGCACCGGCCCCTTGGGCCCCGTCGTGGTGACGCCGGATGAGTTGCCGGCGGGGGCATCGGGCCTGCGCATCACGTCGCGGGTCAACGGCGAAACGCGCCAGGATTCCAACACCGGCGACCTGATCTTCGGCGTTGCACGGCTGGTCGCCATTCTGTCCGAATTCATGACGTTGGAGCCGGGTGACGTGGTCGCCACGGGCACGCCGTCGGGCGTGGCCCATGCCATGAAACCGCCGGGTTGGATGAAGGCCGGCGACCGGGTCGAGGTCGAGGTCGAAGGCATCGGCATTCTCGGCAATCCCATCGTCGCCGAGGCTTGACCGGAATGACTGGGGAGGGGCGGCGTGGGCCGCCCCTTCATCCGTGACAGGGCGGTTCTGCCGGCTATGATTGGCCATCGGCGCGCTTGGGGCGCCGCGAAGGGGAGAGACCGCCATGACCGCCTGCCGCCTGACGACCGCCGCCGTTATCCTTGTCCTTGGCGCCATGATCGCCGTCACGGGCCCGGCCCGGGCGGCGGACGGGCGCATCGGGGTGGAATTGAACAAGCTGGAACCGCTGGCCAGCGCCTGCCGCGCCTATCTGGTGCTGACCAACAAGGCGGGCATGGCGTTCCGCGACCTCAAGCTGGATCTGGTGATCTTTGATACGGACGGCATCGTCGTCCGCCGCGTGGCGGTGCAGGGCGGGCCGATCCCCGACGGCAAGACCTCACTCAAGGTGTTCGATATCGATGGCGTGCAATGCGCCAAGATCGGCCGTTTTCTTCTGAACGGCGTCATGACCTGCGAGGCGGAGGACGACAAGCGCGACGGCTGCGTCGGATTGATCGACACGTCATCCCGTGCGCCGGTGGCGCTAATCAAATAGCGAAGACCGCTCCGCCGCTTACGGGAGGTTAGGTCAGGTTGTTGGGGTCGTAAGAATTGACGAGGCCCAGCGTCGGCGGGGTTGCGGCCGGGCGCTCTTCCACGGCAGCGGCGCTCTTTGGTTGGTGCCGTGGCTCCTTCGACAGGGCGGCAAAAGCCGCGACAACGGCCTTCGGATTGAGGGCCTGCCAGAGGAACATGTCAGCCTGCCGCCGCCAGCGCCGCAGGGGTCGCGAACAGGGGTTCGTCGGTGGTGGCGGTTTTGCGACGTGCCTGGCAGATGGCTTCGGAAATCTCGCATTCGCATTTGCCGCAGCAGGGCGCGCAATCGAAATAGGTATGCACGTCGTCCCACTTTTCGGCGCCGGAACGCACCGCTTCCTTGACTTCGGTTTCGGTGATTCCGTTGCAATTGCAGACGTACATGGATGCGGTTCCCGGTCGCGGATTATTGTTGATAATGAGTATCATTCGTTCTGCGAATGATTGTCAATATCGTAAAATCAAAATTCGATTTCAAGCCCCGGGGCGAATTATCTTGAACGCCCTTGGCGATTGAGGGGACTCTTGCACGGGGCCGGTCTGCCGCCTGGGCAGTCGAATATGGGGGATAAAGGCGTTGAGCACGGAAAACCGGGAAACGGACCTGAAGTACGCGGTGGACGAAACGCCGCCGCTGGCGCTTTCCGCCGGATTGGGACTACAGGTCGTCATACTGATCATCGCCGGCATCGTCCTGGCGCCGGTTATTGTCATCCGCGCGGCCGGGGACCCCGGCGGGGCGACGTCCTGGGCCGTTTTCGCGGCGCTGGTCGTCTGCGGTATCACCACGATGATCCAGGCACGACCGATCAAGATGCCGCTTCTGGGCCAGTGCGGGGCCGGATTTGTCCTGTTCATGGGCACGTCGGGCGCCTTCATGGCGATTTCCGTCGATGCCATCAAGTCGGGCGGTATGGCGTTACTGGCGACCCTGGTGCTCATGTCCTCGCTGATCCAGTTCCTGTTTTCCTTCCGTCTGGGGTATTTGCGTCGGATTATCACGCCGACGGTCGGCGGGACGGTCATCATGATGATCGCCGTGACGGTATTTCCCATCATCTTCAAAATGCTCAACGCGCCCATGCCCGGTGTTCCCGAAGGCAGCGCCGCCGCACCGGCGACGGCGATTGCGACCTTCGTGGTGATCGTCGGTGTGTCCCTGTTCGGTAAAGGCCCCATTCGTCTATGGGGGCCGCTCATCGGTGTCGCGGTCGGCTGCGCGATCGCCTTTGCCATGGGGGCGTTCGATTTGTCCAAGGTCGCTGCCGCCAGTTGGGTTGGTTTGCCGGAAGGCACTTGGCCAGGTCTCGACCTGTCGTTCGGGGCCGATTTTTGGCGGCTTCTGATCCCCTTCGCCATCGTCACCATCGTCGGCGCCATCGAAACCTATGGCGACGGCGTGGCCATTCAGCGCCTATCCAAGCGCCGTCAAGAGCCCATCGACTTCCGCGCCGTGCAGGGTGCGGTGAATGCGGACGGCCTTGGCAATTTCCTGTCGGGTCTATCCGGCACCC
>CAXAVJ010000058.1:0-22183 GCA_963972065.1 uncultured Rhodospirillaceae bacterium | reverse complement strand
GCCCGCGCCGGCGTCTTTCGCGAAAACGCATTTCGCGTCGCTGCTCGCCCCGGCGATCACCTCAAAGCCCTCAAGACGACAGAGATCGATCGCCGCGGAGCCGACCCCGCCGGCGGCGCCATGAACCAGCAGAACCTCCCCAGGCTGCACCTTCAGCTTGTTGACCAGACCGACGTGCGACGTGCCGTAGACGATGGGAAAGGCGGCGGCGGAAACGAAATCCAAATTGTCGGGAATGGCGAAGACCGTGCTTTCATGGGTTACTGCTTCGGACGCATAGCCGCCGTAATGCACCGTCGCCATGACCCGGTCGCCGGGGGCGACACGGGTTACCCCGGGGGCGACCTCAAGCACTTCGCCCGCGACCTCCAACCCCGGCGAAAACGGGAACGGCGGCTTGACCTGATATTCGCCCTTGCACATCAGGGTGTCGGCGAAATTGATGCCCGCCGCCTGCACCCGGATGCGCACGCCGTTCTCCACCATCGGCGGGGTTGGGGCGTCGTCGACGCAGGTCAGGGCGTCAATGCCGTCGAAGGTGGTGCAGACAACCGCGCGCATCGGGGTCTCCTTTTGGGCTGTAATCAAAATTGGCAAAACTTGATTTCGGGCCGGAATTGGCCAAGGTTGCGCAACCTGACCATACCAAGGGCCAAAGGGCAAGACGCCCCGGACCCGCTTTCAGGGGATGAGGCCAAACCATGCGCGGATATTTCGGAATCGGGGTCGAGGGCATTTCCAAGACCATGAACGTGGGCAATCTGTTCCGCACGGCCCATGCCTTCGGCGCGTCTTTCGTGTTCACCATCGACGCGACCTACGAGCGTACCATCGGGCAAAAGTCCGACACCTCGAAAAGCGGGGGGCATGTACCGTTCTACAGCTTTCCCACCGCCGATCAGGTGATGCTGCCCGAAGGCTGCAAGCTGGTCGGGGTCGAGCTGCTGGAAAATTCGATCGAGTTGCCGAGCTTCCGCCACCCGCAGCAGGCCGCCTATGTCCTGGGGCCGGAGCGCGGTGAGCTGAGCCCCGCAATGATCGAACGCTGCGACCACATCATCCAGATTCCCATGTCGTTCTGCGTCAACGTCGGCATCGCTGGCGCCATCGTCATGTACGACCGGCTGACCAGCCAGGGCCGCTTCGCGCCCCGCCCGGTGGCCGAAGGCGGCCCGACCGAGGAGCTGCCTGCCCCTCAGTTCGGCCGGCGGTTTTCACGCAAGGAAAAAGCCCGCATGCAGGCCTTCGAAGACAGGCCACCGGAAGTCTATAACGACTGAGCCTGCTGGCTAGCCCCGGTCCCAACCCGCCTGCAGCCGCACGGCGCCGACGGGTTTGCCTTCCGCGTTGACGACGGTCATGTCGAGGAACGACGCCATGTCGGCGCGCGCCCCGTCGTCGAACGCACCCAGGAAATTCAGAAGGTGCGCCATCATCGTGTCGGAGGCGCGCTTGCTGCCGTCCTCGGCCTTGACCGCCACGCCCAATCCCAGGCCCGGCAGGATCGCCGCGTGCACGGCCTCGGCCCCGGTCTTGGTCGCGAACACGGGCGCGCCCGTGCGCTTGGCGACGCCGATGCCCGCCGTCATGGCGGCATGATCCAGGCGCCCGCGCCCGGAAACCATGAAATTGTGCTTGGCCATGGATTGGACGATGCGCTGGGCCGCCGCCGTGCGTACCGCGCCCAGGCCGGCCTTCGCCGGGTCGGCCATTTTGGCCATGGCCCGGGCCAGGGCCGATAACGGCATGCCGTAGACGGGGATGCCGCAGCCGTCGACGCCGCGCCCGGTACCGGACAGCGCCGCGCCGCCCATGTCCATGAGCGCCTGGTAAAGGCGCTGTTGCACCGGATGGTCCGCACCCGTGTAGCCATGAATATCCTCGCCCATGTGCAGGGCCGTGGCGAGAAAGCCCGTATGCTTGCCAGAACAGTTGTTGTGCAGGCGCGTCGGCGCCGCCCCCTGTTTGATCAGGCGATGGGCCGCCGTCTCGTCCGTCGGCATATGGGCGCCGCATTCCAGATCGTCTTCGCCCCGGCCGATGTCGTCCAGCCAGGCCTCCACCGCCATGATATGGGCGGCCGAGGCGGAATGCGACGCCGTGGCCAGCGCGATGCGCTCGTCGGTCAGCCGCCAATGATCCGCCGCCCCCGTTTCGATCAGGGCAAGTGTCTGCAGCGGCTTGATGGCCGAGCGGGGAAAGATCTCCAAATCCCCGTCACCCCAGGCATGAACAACGGTACCGGTCGCGTCGGCGACCACCGCATGGACGCGGTGGCGGCTTTCGACCAGGGTGCCGCGCGCAACCTCGATGATCGCGGGGCGCGGCGAATGAACGGATTTTGCCATGCCCCTGCATGCCACCGAACAAGAGTGCTGGCAAGGGCGCCCGAAAGTTATCCCGCGCCCCGGGCTTGAGGCCTGTCGCTGTCCCGGCTATCTATGAGCCATGATCCAACGCATCACAGGTTCCGTCTTTGCCGTTCTGGTCCTTCTCAGCCCCGCCGCCGCCCAGGCCGCGCCGGAACTGATCGGCCTGTTCGACGACTGGGAGGCCTATACGGCCAACGAGGCCGGGGCCAAGATCTGCTACATGGGCTCCGAGCCCAAGAAGATGGAGGGCAAGTATTCCGCCCGCGGCCGCGTCGTCATGCTGGTCACCCATCGGCCCAAGGACAAGGAAAAGGGCGTCGTCTCCGTGACCACGGGCTACGATTACAAGGAAGGCTCGGACGCCACGGTGACCATCGGCGACAAGACCTACAAGCTGTTCACCTCGGGCGGGCATGCCTTTGCCGAGGAAGGCAGGGACGCCGCCCTGGTCGACGCCATGATCCGGGGGGCAGACATGGTCGTGAAGGGCACCTCGTCGCGCGGCACCCTGACCACGGACACCTATTCGCTTAAGGGCTTCACCGCCGCCTGGAAGGCCATCGGCAAGGCCTGCGGCTACTAATCTTATTCGCGTTTTCACGTTGGGAAGTGGGGCCGGACGCGCTATATGAGGGCCCATGACGATGGATGCTGCCCCCGAAAAGACCAATCTGGTCGGCCTGTCCCGCGAGGAACTGGCGGCGGCGGTTGCCGCCGTGGGCGAAAAACCGTTCCGTACCAAGCAGTTGTGGCACTGGATTTATCATCAGGGGGCGACCGACTTCGCCCAGATGACGACCCTGGCCAAGCCGCTTCGCGAAAAGCTGGCCGGAATTTTCGAAGTGCGAAAGCCCGTCGTCAGCCGCGAGCAGACCTCATCCGACCGCACCCGCAAGTGGCTGATCAAGTTCGCCGACGGCAACGAGGCGGAAACCGTCTACATCCCCGAGGACGACCGGGGGGCGATCTGCATCTCGTCCCAGGTCGGCTGCACCCTGACCTGCACGTTCTGCCACACGGGCACGCAGAAACTGGTGCGCAACCTGACGTCCGCGGAAATCGTCGGCCAGTTCATGGTCGCCCGCGACAGTTACGGCGAATGGCCGACGCCCCAGGACGGCGGGCGGATGATTTCCAACATCGTGATGATGGGCATGGGCGAACCCCTATTCAATTACGATAACGTATCGAAAGCCCTGAAGATCATCATGGACGGCGAGGGCATCGCGCTTTCCAAGCGGCGGATCACGCTGTCGACCTCGGGCGTGGTGCCGATGATGGAAAAATGCGGCGCGGAGTTGGGCGTGAATCTTGCCGTTTCGCTGCATGCCGTCACGGATGAGTTGCGCGACGTGCTGGTGCCCATCAACAAGAAGTATCCCCTGAAGGAACTGATCCGCGCCTGCCGCGAATATCCGGGGGCCAACAACGCCCGGCGCATCACCTTCGAATACGTGATGCTGAAGGGCGTCAACGATTCCGAGGCCGACGCCCGCCAGTTGCTGCGCCTGGCCAAGGGCATCCCGGTCAAGTTCAACCTGATCCCCTTCAACGCCTGGCCGGGCGCCCCCTATGAATGTTCGACGCCCGAGGCCATGGACAAATTCGTCACCATCCTCAACGACGGCGGTTTCTCGTCGCCGATCCGCCAGCCCCGGGGCCGCGACATCATGGCCGCCTGCGGACAGTTGAAATCGGCCAGCGAGCGCGAGCGCCTGAAGCGCATGACGGCCCGGGTCGAGGCCCTGGTGCCCGAGGGCGCCGAGCCCGCCCCGCGCGACGCGGCGGGCAATGCCTGATCCGGCGATGGCCGCCGGCGGGCCTGATCCGGCGATGGCCGCCGGCGGGATTCAAATCGCCGATTTCCCCGAGCGCGTGCGCACCGCCGTTTGCGGCATCGTCATTGCGGACAGCACCAACACCAAGATTCTGCGCGAAGGCGATTATCCGCCCGTGTTCTACTTTCCCCCGGAAGACGTGCGCCTGAGCGAGTTCCTGACGCCGACGGCGACGCGCACGACCTGCCCGAAAAAGGGCGAGGCCAGCTATTGGACCTTCCATCTCGGCGACGCGCAGGAAACCGACCTGGCCTGGGCCTATCCGGACCCGATCCCGGCCTGCGCCGCCATCAAGGACCATATCGCCTTCTACTGGGGGCGCATGGACGTGTGGTTCGTCGGCGACAAACCCGTATCGGCGCCCCCCGCATGAGCACTTCCGCCAAGAAGGCGCCCCGCCTGGGCCGCCGCCTGCTGGTCGGCCCGACCGAGGGATGGAAGCCCTATGCGCTGCTGACCCTGTTCTGCTGCATCCTGTTCCTGCCGGGCATCGCCAGCTTGCCGCCCTTGGACCGGGACGAAGCCCGCTTCGCCCAGGCCACGGCGCAGATGCTGGAAACCCAGGATTTCGTCGACATCCGTTTTCAGGACCAGCCGCGCCACAAGAAGCCCGCCGGCATCCATTGGCTGCAGGCGGCCAGCGTCACCCTGCTGTCCGACGTGGCGGCCCGGGACATCTGGGCCTACCGCGTGCCGTCGGTGATCGGCGCCTGGGCGGCGGTGCTGCTGACATTTGCATTGGGGTCTCTGCTGTTCGAGCGGCGCGCGGCGTTCACGGCCGCCGCCATGCTGGCGGCCTCGACCCTGGTGATTCTGGAGGCCCATCAGGCCAAGACCGACGCGGTCCTGCTGGCCTGCGTCCTGGCGCTGATGCTGCCGCTGGCCCGCCATTACCTGGCGGCGCGGGGGAAAATGGGGGCGGCCGGGTTCGGCTGGTCGTTGCTGTTCTGGCTGGCCCTGGCCGCGGGTATTCTCATCAAGGGGCCGATCGCTCCCCTGATTGCCGTCCTGACCTTGGGCGCCCTCGCCATCGCCGACCGCGATGCCGCATGGATCAAGGGTCTGGGCTGGCTGTGGGGTCTGCCGCTGATGCTGGCCCTCGCCCTGCCCTGGTTCCTCATGGTCGGCGGCGGCGATGACGGCGGCGATGGTTTCGTCATGACGGCAATCACCACGGACCTGATTCCCAAACTTCTGGGCGGCCAGGAAAGCCATGGCGCGCCGCCGGGATACTATGTTCTGACCATGCTGTTGTTCTTCTGGCCGGGGGTGTTTCTTGCCTGGCCGGCGGTTTATCGCGCCTGGCGGGAGCGCACCGATCCGGCGCTGCGGTTCTGCCTGGCCTGGCTGATCCCGGCCTGGATCCTGATGGAAATCATCCCGACCAAGCTGCCCCATTACGTATTGCCGCTTTATCCGGCTTTGGCCTTGGTCTGCGCGCGCTCAGCCATCGCCATCCTTGAAGGTGCGGCTCCCTGGTATGACAAACGGGCTCTGTGGCTGACCGGCGGGCTCTGGGCCCTGGTCGGCCTGGTCCTGGGCGGGGCCGCCGCCTATCTGCCCCTTCATTTCGGGTTCGATTCCAACTGGCACACCTGGTTCTTCATCCTGTTCGCACTCTATCTTCTGGCCACCACGGCAGCGGCCATGAAACACCACGTCATTACCGAGGCCCTGGAGAATTCCCTGATTTCCGGGGGCATTCTGACCGCCATGGTGGTCTGGCTGATGGTCGCGGGCTTCGCGCCCATGTGGGTCGCCGAACGGGCGGCGCAGGCCGTGGCCGTGGAATTCAAGGATGGCCCGCCCCCCGTGACCGCCGTTGCCGGATTTTCCGAGCCCTCCCTGGTATTTCTTTCCGGAACAGGAACGATTTTGACCTCAGGCGGCGGGGCGGCTCAACACCTGTTGAACGAATCTCATGCCGCCGCCATCGTTGAGGGCCGGGAAATGCCCGCCTTCACCCAGGCGCTCGGCGGGCGGGCGGCGGATGTACGCGAAGCCGCCCAGCTGTCCGGCATCAATTATTCCAAGGGCAAGCCCGTGACATTGCATGTCTTTGTGCGGAAGACCCCGGCCAAATGACGAACACGGCTGCAAAACCCCTGAACTGGGGCCTGATCACCGGCGGGTTTCTCGCCGCCGCCGCCGTCTCGGCCCTGTGCATGGCCTTCGTCGACGAAGCCGCCGCGCGGTTCTTCCGCGACGCCTTCGATGCCGATCAGCGGCGGTTCTTCGGCCATACGGTGGGCGCACTCGGCAAACCGGAATTCTATTTCGCCGCCGCCGCCCTGACCGCCGCCGTCTGCTGGGTCCTGCGCCGCCGCATGGCCGAGGGCGGCGAGCGCCTGCGCTGTGCCATGCATGCGGCCCTGTTCGTGATTTTTTCCATCGCCTCTGCGGGTGTGCTGGTCAACCTGCTGAAGTTCGTGATCGGGCGCATGCGGCCCCGTGAACTGCTGGAAAACGGGCTGTACGGCGTCATCCCCTTCAACACGGATTTCGGCATGAACTCCTATCCCTCGGGTCATTCCCAGATGGTGTGGTCGCTCGCCGTGTCGCTGTTCCTGATCTTTCCCCGGCTGTGGCCGCTGCTGTTTACCTTCGCCGCCGCCGTCGCCGCCAGCCGGTTTCTGGCCAGCGTTCATTACGTATCCGACGTGGTGATGGGCAGCTACATCGGCGCCGTGGTGCCGCTGCTGCTGAAGCATTACCTCTACGACCGGCGCGGCATCGCCCTCCGCCCCTAGGCCTCCCCACCCCTTCAGACTGTCTTAACCGGTTACGCCCTAAAATCCGGGGCTAATCGGGGATTGTACAAACTGGGGGTCCATGACCGTGTTGCGCCTGATCCGCACCCTATTCACCGCGGGCCTTGTTTGGGGGCTTGTCGCGCTGCCCGCCCCTGCGGCGGAGCCGACGCCGGGGCTTGAGGTGCGCACCGGTCTGCACAAGGATTTCACCCGCCTGGTGCTGGAAACCCAGGCACCCGTTCCCTACAAATTCGCCTTTCCCGGCAAGGACGAGATCGTCGTCACGGTGACCGGCGCGGCCCTGTCCGAAGCGGCCGACAGGCCCGAGGCCCAAGGCATCATCCGCGCCATCGAGATCGAACGTGACGCCCGCGGCAGCCGCCTGATCATCAAGACCCGCCATCCCGCCGACATTCGCCGCCAGTTCACCCTGCTGCCCAAGGGCGGCCAGGGGGCGCGCATCGTCATCGACCTTGCCGCCGCCGCGCCGTCCCAACCACCTGCCCCGGCACATCCCCGGGTCCTGCTGCCCGCACCCCATACCACCATCACCGTGGCGCCCGCATCCGCCCGTCCGGCACCACATGCCCAAGCCCTGCCGGCCAGGCGCAAGACGCCACGCCCGACCCAACCCTTCGAGGTCGCCGCCGCCGGTGGTGGCGAAATGCTGTTCGACGGCGGCCCGGCCGAAGCCCTGGCGCAGCCGATCGAACTGGCCCAGCCCCCCCTGACCCCGCAAGAATTGGCGCCACAGGAACTCGCCCAGGCCGGCGGGATCTCCGTCAACGACTGGTTGGTGCGCGAGGGCGGCAACCCGAACCTGCGCCCCATTCCCCCCGCACCGGCACCGGCCAGCGCCGTCAACCCGCCCGCACCCCCGGCCTATCCGGCAACGCCGGTTTATCAGGCACCAATCCCCGCCGCTTACTCGGCGCCGCCTGCCGCCCAGACCAATCCATCCCATCCCGGCTACCGCGCAGCGCCGCAACCGACGCCCTCCTGGGCGCCACCGCCCCGCGGCCAAGGCGCCGCCCCAGGCGGCGACAGCGATCCCGCCACCCGCTATGCCCAGCAAAAACAATCCGTGCCCGTCGAGGATCAAGCACCCGTCCGGCCGCAGCGGTTCTACGCCGGCCTCGGCCTGGGCCTGGGCGCGTTCGACTATGAGAGCGACAATGCGAACACGACCCTCAACGAGAAACCCTTCGCCTGGAAAATCTTCGGCGGCTACCGGCCCGGCGGTTTCCTGGCGTTCGAGGCGTCGATCGGCAAGGTCGGCGCGTTCGACGAGCACTTTGCCGACGGCAGATCGGCGGAAAGCCAGTTCCACGCCTTCTCCGTGAGCACGCTGGTGAGCCTGCCCCTGAACATACCCGTCAAACCGTTTGCCCGGGCAGGTGTCAGCCTGTGGTGGGAGGACGCGGACAATTCCGCATCCGCTGTCCGCCAGGAAGAAACCGGGACGGGCGCCGTGCTCGGCCTGGGCGCGGACTACCGATTATCCGACCGCATGGCCCTGCGCGGCGAATGGGAGCTCTACATCCTGTCCGATACCGCCTATTCCAACGTGTTCGCGGCCAGCGTGTTGTATAATTTCTGATCCCGCCGGCTGGTGATTTTTGCCGGCCCGCGTATTGCGGCGGCAGGCGAAATCCCTATACTGCGCCGTCTTTCCGCCGGGCCGCCTTTGCGCCCGCGCCGCATCAGGGAACCCGCCATGACCAAAGACGTGAAAAAAGTCGTGCTCGCCTATTCGGGCGGCCTGGATACCTCGGTCATCCTGCGCTGGCTGCAGGACGCCTACGGGGCCGAGGTCGTGACCTTCACCGCCGACCTGGGCCAGGGCGGCGAGTTGGAGCCGGCGCGCAAGAAGGCCGAGATGCTGGGCATCAAGCAGATCTTCGTCGAGGACCTGCGCGAGGAATTCGTGCGCGACTACGTGTTCCCCATGTTTCGGGGGGCGGCGCTGTACGAGGGCACCTACCTGCTGGGCACCTCCATCGCCCGGCCGCTGATCGCCAAGCGGCAGATCGAGATCGCCGCCGAAACGGGCGCTGATGCGGTGTCCCACGGCGCCACCGGCAAGGGCAACGACCAGGTGCGGTTCGAATTGGGCTATTACGCGCTGAACCCCGGCATCCGCGTCATCGCCCCTTGGCGGGAATGGGACCTGACATCGCGCACGCGGCTGATCGAATACGCGGAAAAGCACCAGATTCCGATCCCCAAGGACAAGCGCGGCGAAGCCCCCTATTCCCAGGACGCCAACCTTCTGCACATCTCGTCGGAAGGCAAGGTGCTGGAAGATCCCTGGATCGAGGCCGACGACAACATCTACACCCGCGTCGTCGCCCCCTGGGACGCGCCGGACAAGGTCACGGAAATCACCATCGATTTCGAGCGCGGCGACGCCGTCGCCGTGAACGGCGAGAAGATGTCGCCCGCCACCCTGCTGACCAAGTTGAACGAACTGGGCGGGGCCAACGGCATCGGCATTCTGGACATCGTGGAAAACCGCTTCGTCGGCATGAAGTCGCGCGGCGTCTACGAGACCCCGGGCGGCACCGTGCTGTTCGCCGCGCGCCGCGCCATGGAAAGCATCACGCTGGACCGCGGCGCCATGCATCAGCGCGATGAGCTGATGCCCCGCTATGCGGAACTGATCTACAACGGCTTCTGGTTCGCGCCCGAACGCGAGATGCTGCAGGCCGCCATCGACAAGGCGGCGGAGCGCGTGACCGGCACGGTGCGCCTCAAGCTGTACAAGGGCAACGTCATGGTCACCGGCCGCAAGTCGCCCAACAGCCTGTACGACGAGGCCCTGGTCACCTTCGAAGAAGACCAGGTCTACGACCAGCGCGACGCCCAGGGCTTCATCAAGTTGAACGCGCTGCGCCTGATGACCTTGAAGCGCAACGGCGGCTGAGCGCGGTCAGGAAACCTTGCACCACACCACGCGTTTCGACGTGATCATGTCGTCGTAGCTGCCGCGCGTAGAGGCCAGCAGCGCCGAATTCATATGCGCGTCGACCGCCGCCTTATCGGTGTAAAGCTCGTACAGAAACACGCTGTCGCTGGCCTCCGTGGGGTCGAGCACGTCGAACTGCTCACACCCCGGCTCCGAGTCCAGGGTCATCTTGGCGTGGGACCGCATCAGGGCGAGGAAGTCTTCCCGCCGCTCTGTCTTGACGCCGAATTCCACCATCAGGGCGATCTTGCCGCTCATGTTCTTCGTCTCCGGTCCGAAAGGGGATCAGGCGGGCACGCCGCCGAGCGTCGAAATGCGGTGCAGGGTCCGCACCTTGTCCGGCGGCAGGTTCTTGGTCGTCGCCCGGTGCATGACGCAGCGGTTGTCCCACAGCACGATGGTGCCGGGGTCCCGCCATTTGAACTGGAAGTGAAATTCGGGCTGCGTCAGGTGGTCAAACAGTTCGTCCAGCAGGTCGGCGCTTTCGATGGCGTCCATGCCGACGATGCCCTTGACCCCCGCCGAAGCCCCCGGGAACACGAACAGGCCCTTGCGCCCGGTTTCCGGATGGGTCCGCACGATGGGGCGGACGACCGGCGGGGTCTTTTCCATTTCTTCAGGCGTCAGGAAGTTCCAGCGCGATTCCGGATCGCCTCGGTTGGTGCACCAGCGGTACTGCGACACGTACTGCCGCCCGTCGATGCGTGCCTTGGTCTTTTCCGGCAGGGCGTCGTAGATCGCTTCCATGTCGCCGAAAAAGGTATCGCCGCCTTCGTCGGGGATTTCGATGGAGAACAGGATCGTCGCGTCGGCCGCGCGCTCCATGTAGGAGCGGTCCGAATGCCAGAACGATCCCGCGTCCTTGACGCCCAGCGGCTTGCCCAGGCGGGTCGAATTGGACAGCACCATGACCTTGGGAAAATCGGGATGCAGGAAGTTCTTCACCGGGTGTTCCACGGTCTCGCCGAACAGCTGGCCGAAGGCGTCGAATTGGGCGACGGACATGTCCTGGCCCTCGATGACCAGCACCTTGTGGTCGAGATAGGCCTGATGCAGATCGGCGGCCTGGGCGTTGGTGAGATTTCCGGCGTCGATCCCGGAAACCCGGGCGGCGAAACTGCCCCCGAGCCGTTCAACGGTCATGTTCATGGCGGATGCGTCCCTAGTTTTTCTACGTCGTTTTTTAGCCCGTTTGCATTCCGGATCCTTGACGTTATTGTACGCCGCCGTCTGATGGCGGCAAATGATCAAATCTATCGAAGTGTTTGAGGAAATCTCCGCCCATGGCGCCTCCCATTCCGCCCCTCAACGCGCTGCGCGCCTTCGAGGTCACGGCCCGGCTCGGCACCTTGGCCAAGGCTGCGGACGAGTTATGCGTGACGCCCTCGGCGGTCGGCCATCAGGTCAAGAATCTGGAGGACTGGCTCGGCATCCGCCTGTTCCAGGTCGAGGGCGGCGCGCGCCGCCTGACCTTCGAGGGCGAGCGCCTGGCCCAACAGTTGGGCGACGCCTTCGGCCAGATCAACCTGGCCTGCCGCGCCCTGTCGCGCAACCAGGCGTCGACGGAACTGCACATCCATGTCACCCCGACCTTCGCGATCCGTTGGCTGGTGCCGCGCCTGGGCCGGTTTCAGGCCCTGCATCCGGACATTTCCGTGCATATCGCGACCAGTGCCCGGCCCATCGATTTCGAGCGCGACGACGTCTACGCGGCGATCCAGTTCGGCGCCGGCGCCTGGCCCGGCATGACGGCGGATCTTTTGTTCAAGGAAGACGTGTTTCCCGTGTGCCATCCGCGTTTGCTGGAAGGCGACCGGCCGCTCGCCGACCCCCGCGACCTGGCCCGTCACACGCTGTTGCACACCTATCACCGGCGGGGCGACTGGGCGCGCTGGCTGACCGCGGCGGGGGTCCCGGCATCCGTGCTCGACCCGGACCAGGGCCAGACCTTCGATCTGACGACCATGGCGCTCGACGCCGCCGAGGCCGGCATGGGCATCGCCATCACCCGCGAGGCCCAGGTGCGCGACGCGTTGGAATCCGGACGGCTGGCGGCCCCGTTCCAACGCGATCTTTTGCGCGGGGAAGGATGCTATTTCGTGAGCCGTCAGATGCGCCGCGACGAAGCGCCGGTCAAGGCGTTCCGCGACTGGCTGCTGTCCGAGGCGGCCGCGGGCCGGTAATTCAGGCTTTCCGCGTGCCCAGCCAATAGGCGTAGAGCGCCGCCGGCACCAGATTGAGGTCAAGGCCGCCGCGCCGCGCCGGCCCGCCCCGGTTTTGCGTCAACAGCGTCATGCGCGCATCCGGATTGGTGCGGACGGCGAAATTGACCATGGTGTCCGGCCCGTTGTCCGACGCCGCAATGGCGCCCGACCAGTCGAACTGAAACAGCTGTTCCGGTCTTCCGTCCGGTTCGTCGAGCAGGACCAGATCGACCATGCCGCCCTTCCAGCTGGCGTAGGCCAGGCGGTCGGCCAGGCCCGTGGCGAAGCATTGCGAAACGACCGCTGTTTCCACCAGCCGGGCATAATCCGGGCTGTCGGGGGCAAGCGGGCCGAACAGGGCCGTGTAGAGGGTCGGCGAGGTCAGATAGACCTTGAACAGGACCTGGCGTTGGAACGGCCGGCCGTCGCGGTTGAGGCGCGGCACCCGGCGGATCAGGAACGCGCCCTCCAGGAAATCGAGATATTTGCGGAGCGTGTTCTTGGCCACGCCCGTGGCCTTGGCCAGGTCTTCGATGGCCGCCTCACCGCCCGTGTTGCGGGCCAGGACCGCGAACAGGCGGCCCAGTTCGCGCGGCTCGATCACGCCGGCGAAGGCGGCCAGGTCGCGGTGCAGGACATCATGCAGCAGGGCGTCCCGGACCAGAGCCGGGGGAGCCTCGTCCTCGCGCTTGGCGGCGATGCCGGACGGAAAGCCGCCGAAGGAGACATAACGCGCGAATTCGTCGTTGAGGGCCGCAATCCGCCCCGCGTCGAGCGGCAGGGACGATCCGGCCTCGGGCAGAACGCCGCCCGCGTCCGTGCGCCGGAACCCCATGAATTCGGCGAAGCTGAGCGGCGGCAGGATGCGGACTTCGACGGCGCCGGCCCCGCCGTCATTTGCGATCTCCGCCCGCCCGGGGGTCAGGCGCGGGGCGCCCGACGACAGGCCGGCGATCAGCCGCGCCTTGGGCAGACGCGATTGCAGGGCCGCCAACTGCCCGACCCCGTCGGCGACGTAATCCAGATCGTCCAGGAACAGGAACACCTTTTCGTCGCGGCCGTAGGCGAAACGGTCGAGCACCCGGTCGGCCAAGGTCGCCAGGTCTTCACCGGAAAACACCGGCGCACCCAAGGACAGATAGGCGATGCGCATGGGCGAGACGCCGGCACGGACCACGGCGGCCAGGGCCTGGCGCAGAACGATGGTTTTGCCGGCCCCCGGCGGGCCGGCGGCGATCAGCGGCACGTCGAGCGCGGCATCGAGGGCACGGGCCGCGAAATCACGGGCAAATCCCCGCTGCGGCGGGTGGCGGAAGCGCACCCGCGTGCCCGAGCGGAAAGCCCACCAGGGATTGTCGAATTCCAGGCGGCGCAGAATGTCCGATGCGGCGATGTGTTCCAAGGGATCCCCGTCCCGTTCCCCGGCGCATCCGCAAAACAAGCTCAAGCGGATGTGCTTATCGGCCAAGCATCGCGCCCTCGGCGCCCGACGTCAAGACCCGACCCGGCCCGGTGCCGGGGCACAAGGGCCGGGGATCAGGCCAGGGCCTTGGCCACAACGCGCCGGAGGTCCGACAGCAGGTCCGATTCGAACCAGGGGTTCTTTTTCATCCAATGAGTGGTGCGCCAGCTGGGATGGGGGGTCGGCAGATAATCCGGCAGGAAATCCCGCCAGCGGGCGACCGTTTCCGTCATGGTCGCGGGCGCGCGGCTGCCCAGGTGGTATTTCTGAGCGTAGGTGCCGATCAGCAGGGTCAGGCGCACCTCTGGCAGCAACGCCCGCAAGGCCCCATGCCATTGCGGCGCGCATTCCGGGCGCGGCGGATTGTCGCCGCCCTTAGGTGCGCGGCCCGGATAGCAGAACCCCATGGGCATGATGGCGATGCGGGCTTCGTCATAAAACACGTCGGGTTCGACGGCCAACCAGTCGCGCAGCCGTTCGCCCGACTTGTCGTCCCAGGGCACGCCCGAGGCATGGACCTTGGTGCCCGGCGCCTGTCCGATCAGCAGCACCCGTGCCGAAGGCGCCATGCGCACCACGGGCCGGGGGCCCAGCGGCAGATGATCCGCACAGATGGTGCAGGCGCGGGCGCGCTTTAACACCGTTTCCAGATTTTCCGATCCCATGGCGGGCCTCCCGCACCGTTGCGGCGGATAAATGTCATTGCGATCCGGGCCGTCGCGCATGATCTGAAAAAAGGCGGGAACCTTTTCCCGCCCGGCCGCGTCCAATGACCAGACACAGTTAACCGCCTGAGGACGAAATTCAATGCACAGCGCCACGAAGCCCGTTCACAAAGACGTCACGGTGACGGCGGCCGTCATCGACCAGGCCCGCACCGGCGACCACACGGCGTTCGAAGCCATCATGCGCGCCCACAACCGGCTGCTGTACCGCTTTGTCCGCAACCTTGTCTCCAGCGACGCGGACGCCGAGGACATCATCCAGGAAACCTACATCAAGGCGTTCCGGGCGATCGACCGGTTCGACGGCCGGGCCCGGCTGTCGACCTGGCTGGTCAAGATCGCCCTCCACGAAGTTTACAACCGCGGCAGGAAAACCCGCATGACCGAACAATTGGATACGATGGAAAACGTGATTTCCATGGCCGCCCACTTGCGCCCGTCGGGCGGGCTGGTGGCCCAGGCCACCACGCCAGAACAGGACGCGGCGCGGGATCAGATCCGCCGCTATCTCGAAGTCGCCATCGCCCAGTTGCCGGAAGACTTCCGCGCGGTCTTCGTCTTGCGCGGGATCGAGGAATTTTCCGTCGATGAAACGGCCGACATGCTGGACATTCCGCCATCGACGGTCCGCACCCGGTTCCACCGGGCCCGGGCCCGCCTGCGCGACCTGCTCGACCGGGATGCCGGCAACGCCCTGCAGGACATCCATCCCTTTGCCGGCGCGCGCTGCGACCGCATCGTCAACGGGGTTCTCGACCGCCTGACATCCACACCCGACTGACCCCTCAGAAACTTTCCTGAGATCCAGGCGCCCCCGCGGGCGTCAACGCCACCCCTTTGCCCAGGTTCCATCACCCCCCAACCAAACCAAAAGGAGACCACCATGACCGATACCCAACCCGATATTCAGGCCCCGGACCTTCCGGCTGAAGACAGCGGCCTGATCCTGCCCCGCCGCAGCTTTCTGCGCGGCGCCGGCACCCTGACCCTGTCGGCCGCCGCCGTCGCCATGCTAGCCGGATGTGAAAACGCCGCCGCCGGCAGCAGCGCCAGCGTCGCCGACATCTCGATCCTGAACACGGCCCTCGGGGCCGAGCTGGAAGCCATCGCCGCCTATCAGGTGGGGGCCGAAAGCGGCTTGTTGCGGAAACCGGTTCTGGACCTGGCCGTGCAGTTCCAGGGCCATCACAAGGAGCACGCGGATGTCCTGGCCAAGACCGTGCGCTCGCTCGGCGGGAGGCCCGTGGATGCGAAAAAGGCCTATGACTTCCCGGTCGACCAGTTGAAGTCCCAGAACGACGTGCTGGGCTTCGCCGCCGGTCTGGAAAAGGGCGCGGTCAGCGCCTATCTGGGCGCCGTGCCCCTGTTCCAGAACCGCGATCTGGCCAAGGCGGCGGCGAGCATCCTCGGCGACGAGGCCATGCATTGGGCGGTGTTGCGCAACGCCCTAGGCCAGAACCCCGTGCCCGTGGCCTTCGTGTCGTGATGCCCGCGCGCCGTCCCCCCTTCGGCGCAGCCGGTGGCGGTCCCCGAAAGGGGGCCGCCGACCGCGCCCGCGCCGCCCTTCGCCGGTCCTGGGCCGGGCCGCTGGCGGCGGCGGTGATCATCGCTGCTATGTTCCCGGCTCAGGCCGCCGCTGCCCCGGACCCCGCCCGCGGCAAACAGATTTACGACCGCTGTCTGGCCTGTCATGCCGTCGCCCATGACCGGGTCGGCCCGCGCCATTGCGGGCTCAAGGGCCGGCAAGCCGGGGGCCTGCCCGGGTTCGAATATTCCGATGCCATGCGGGCCACGGGGTTCACCTGGAACAATCAGACCCTCGACCGGTTTCTGGCCGACCCGTTGGGGGTCGTGCCCGGCACCACCATGACCTATGACGGCATCAAGGACGCGCGGGAGCGCCGCGACCTTGTCGCCTATCTGCTGTCCCTGCCGCCCTGCGGCGGCCGATAAAACGGCGACCGACGACAAGCAGCAGCCGCTTTCTGTTACAACTTGCCATGGAATGGTCGTAATACGGCCCTGATGTCGCACTCATTGCCAGGCATTTAGGCCCGCATGCCCGAAAGGTGGCCAAGCGCGATAAGGCCTTGCAACGCCCAAGGGCCGACCACATCTTGGCCACACGGCCGCACCGGCAACGAAAAGTGATGAACATGACCGCATGCCTACCGCGCCTGACCCCGGCGCGCTGGACCGCTACGGCGGGTCTGGCCGCCGTCTTCCTGGCCGGCGCCGGGATCGTCTTTGACATGACCGACCGCGACGTGCGGCAGGAAGCCATGGGCAAGGTCCGCGCCGTGGCCACCCTGGCCCATGACCCCCTGCATGCCGTGTCCCTGGACAAGGTCCGCAGGACCGGCGTGGTCCCGCCCGCGTTCGCGGCCCGCATCGCGACCGACCTGGACGCACTCGACCTCGACGCCAAGAAGCAGGCCTTCCTCAAGATCGCCCTACCCTTGGTGGCGCGGGAAAATGCCCGCATCCGCGAAGAGCATCGCTTTGCCGATGGTGACGCCAAAGACGTACCGGACCACATCTGGGAAAAGTATCAGGTGACGCCCGGCGACATGACGACCCTGCGCCGGCGCGTCGACGTCATCCCCGCGTCCATGGTGCTGGCCCAGGCGGCGCTGGAAAGCGGCTGGGGCACCTCGCGATTCGCGCGCGACGCCAACAACCTGTTCGGTATCCGCACCTACAACCCGGATACCCCGGGGCTGGAGCCGGAAAAGGCCGACGGCTTCAAGGTCGTGAAATACGACGACCTGGGGGCGGGCGTGGCCCATTACATGCTGAACCTGAACACCCATTCGGCCTATCTGGAGTTCCGCCAGGCACGCCTTGAGATGCGCGCCCAGGGCCGCGACCCGGATGCCCGGCATCTGGCGACGCGGCTGACCCAATATTCGGAAATCCCCAAGACCTACAGCAAGCTGCTGCACCAGATCATCGACGCGGAAAAGCTGGAGGATTTCGACGGCGTGCGCCTGATCGACGAGGGCTGATCTAGTCCACGGCGGCAAGCCCCCGCATCAGCAGGTCATCGACAAAGGCCGGCACGATTTCCGACGCGGGCCCGTAGCGGGCGTGTTCAAACAGCGTGGCGCCCTCGCTCGGCTCCAGGTTCAGTTCCACCGTCGGAACCCCGCCCCGCATGCGCACGTGCTGCACGAACCCCGCCGCCGGATAGACGTTGCCCGACGTGCCGATGGACAGAAACAGGGCGCAGCCCGTCAAGGCATCCTCGATCTCGTCCAGACCAAGCGGCATTTCCCCGAACCACACCACGTTGGGGCGCAGGGTGCCGAGCGACGCGCAGGCCGGACAGGCATTGTCCAAGGTGATGTCGTCCCGCCACGGATGCACCCCGGCACAGGACGTGCAGCGCGCCTTCAGCAATTCGCCATGCATGTGGATCAGGTTTTTCGATCCGGCGCGTTCGTGCAGGTCGTCGATGTTCTGGGTCACGATCAGAACCTCGCCCGGCCATTCGGCCTCCAGCCGGGCCAGGGCGAGATGCGCCGGGTTGGGCCGCACATCATCGGCGACCGCCCCCCGGCGTCGGGCGTTGTAGAAGCCGAGCACCCGTTCCGGATCCCGGGCATAGGCTTCGGGCGTGGCCACGTCCTCGATCCGGTAACGCGCCCAGATGCCGTCCGCATCGCGGAAGGTCGCAAGCCCCGATTCCTTGGAAATGCCCGCCCCCGTCAGGATGACGATGGCGGGCATTTCATTCCCTGATTCCGCCTCGGCCATGTTGTCGCCTCTCCCCGCCGCAGGCTAAGCTGCGCCCCCCGGTGTCATCGCCGCACTATAAGAGAGAGGGCCGCATCCTGGTCAACGTTCTGTTCGTCTGCCTTGGCAACATCTGCCGCTCGCCCACGGCCGAGGGCGTGTTCCGCGAGCTTGTCCGCCGGGAAGGCCTGGACGCCGTCATCAAAACCGATTCCGCCGGCACCAGCGACTGGCATATCGGCGAACCGCCGGACCCCCGGGCCCAGGACGCCGCCAAACACCGGGGCGTCGATTTGTCGGACCTGCGCTGCCGCCAGACCCGGGCCCAGGATTTCGACGACTTCGACTACGTCCTCGCCATGGACCGGCGCAATCACGCGGCCCTGTCCGTGCTGATGCCCAAGGGACGGGGGGACCGTCTGCACATGTTCCTGTCTTTCGCCCCTCAGCTTGGCCTGACGGAAGTGCCCGATCCCTATTACGGCGCCGGCGACGGGTTCAATCAGGTGCTGGATATGATCGAGGCCGCGTCCCGGGGCCTGCTCGATCACATCCGCACAACCGACCTGGCACGCTGACCCGGCGCCGATGGGCGCGTTGCATCCATTACAAGCCCCGACCCTTTACAAACAACGCCTGCTGCCCGTACACCTGCGGCCCCTTAATCCCTTCGGCGAGTAATCCATGCTTTTGATCTTCGACTGCGACGGCGTACTGGTGGACAGCGAGATGATCGCGTCGCGCGTGCTGGCCGGCCAACTGTCGGCCCTGGGCTATCCCATTACCGCCAAGCAGTGCCGTGAACGCTTCACCGGCAAATGGATGACCGATGTCGTCAACCTGGTGCGCGGCGAAGGCGTCGAGGTGCCGGATGATTTCATCGAGACCCTGAAGGTCAAGGACCGGGAAGCCTTCCAGCGCGAATTGAAACCCATGCCGGGGGTTTTGGAGATGGTGCGGGAATTGACCCATGAGCGCTGCGTCGCCTCGTCGGGCCCGATCGTGAAGATTGAGACGACCCTGGGCGTCACCGGCCTGCTGCCGTTCTTCAAACCGCATTTGTTTTCCGCCGGCATGGTCAAGCGGGGCAAACCCGCGCCGGACCTGTTCCTGCACGCCGCCAACGCCATGGACCGGGCACCCAAAGACTGCCTGGTGATCGAGGATTCCACCGCCGGGGTGACCGGGGCGCGGCGCGCGGGCATGCGGGTGCTCGGCTTCGCAGGGGCCTCCCACGCCAGGGAGGTTGCGAATTACGGCGAGACCCTGATGGCGGCCGGGGCCGAGATCGTGTTCGACGACATGACGCGCCTGCCCGATCTGATCAAGGGCGCCTAGACCTCATTGTCGGCGTAGTCGGCGGCCAAATCCTCGAAATCGCCGTAGTCGGCGTAATCGAAGGTGCGCAGCGGATAGCGGCAGACCGGCGTGTAATGCGCCCCTTCGCCGCCCAGCGTGCTTTCGAACAAGACGAATCGTTCCACCGTGAAGGGTCGGGTCGTGAACCCGGCGTGGTCTTCGAGAAACCGCTGCGCGGCAACCTCCGGCGTACCCTTGAGCCGGGCCAGGGTGACG
Source organism: uncultured Rhodospirillaceae bacterium (assembly GCA_963972065.1). Classification (GTDB taxonomy): domain Bacteria; phylum Pseudomonadota; class Alphaproteobacteria; order Rhodospirillales; family Casp-alpha2; genus UBA1479. Next base: position 2,548 of record CAXAVJ010000058.1, on the reverse strand, counting down.
TGCGGTTTGAACTTGCGCTGTTCCTCGGCGAAGCCGGCGCGGACCGCCGCGCGTTCCACCTTGTCATGAAGGTGGACAAGCGCGCCCGAGGATTCGAGCCCGGCCCAGATCGCCCGAAGCCGCCCGCGCGAGGCGAAACTGCCGACCCCATGGAAGGCCAGATCGAAGGCCGGCACGTCGATGTCGGCCAGGGCGTCGTCCAGATCGGCCGCCTGATGGCGGTCGGCCTCGCCGATGAAGCGCAGCGTGATGTGGAAATTCTCCGGGGGAACCCAGCGCGCCCCGTTGATGCCGGCGCGCAGCAGGCCAAGGGTGAGACGAAGGTCTTCGGGCAGGTCCAATCCGACGAAAAGGCGCATAACGCGGCCTCCCTGGCTGTTGGCTTCCCGGAACAGACGATGCCGTTCCCTTGCCTTCGCTTCTATGGCGTCGGTTTGGGGATGTCCAGACGTATACAGCAAGGTGCCAAGGAAGCCGCCCGGACGACGCCGCTTTCCAGGCCCCGAGGGTCGAAAGCAAATGCGGCACCATCATGGCGCGGTTGGGGGGCAGCGGAAAAAACCGGGGGCGAAATGGTCCCGATTCGCGGGACCGGCGGCGGATTCTAGAGGAACAGCACCAGCACGCCCGTATAGCCGTACAGCCGAGCGTTGGAAATCTCGCCGTTGCCGTAGAATCCGACCAGGGGAATGTCGCCCAGGCGCTCCATGATCAAGGCCATTTCCTTACCCGGCGCGCCGAACATGCTGGGCCCGCGGGCGACGCAGGAAAAATACAGCCCGCCCCGGGGCGGCGACGGCAGGCGCGCCTTCAGTCCGTTGACCATGTCGGCCAGATCCTGTTCGGCGGAAATCGGGTCGCGGCGCACGAACATCACGCGGTCGCCGGCCTCGACCGCGCCGCCGACGGCGACCCAGCCGCGGTCCACGTCGATGCCCAGCAGCGAGCGCACCAGATAATCCCGGGTGTCGGAGCCCGGCACCGGGAAGGCGGCATGGATGTATCCGGCGACCCGTTCCAGATTGCGCGCCAGAAGCTCCCCGATGTCGGCCTTCATGACGTCGAGTGCGCGCTTGCCGTCGATCGACATGATGATGTTGTCCTCGGCCTCGGTCACCTGGCGCGGTTCGCCCACGGGCGTGCAGCCCTGACTGAGCCCGGTCGCGACCTGGACCTGGGGCCCGAACAGCGCACCCGAGACCCCGCCCTTGGCGATCGTGCCCGCGATCTGCGGGCCGCTGCCGCGCGACGCCGTCAGCCCGCCGACCAGGAACGACGACAGGCCGCTCGCGGTTTCCTCCAAAAGCTCGGGCAGGTGGTGGTTGTAGGGATCGCCGTGAACCACGGCGAACGGCGCGGCACCATCGTCGACCCAGCCGCGCAGCCCCGCCGGCATGTCGCCGAGCCCGCCGCGCAGGACCGGAAACACCCGGAACGAACCCGCCGGAAAGGCGCCCAGCAGCACCGCCGCCGCCGGCGCGTCATGATACTCCTGGGCCCCCGCGCAGATGCCCATGCCAACGGTGCCGACCCAATCCTCGACGCCCGAAGTCTGACGCAGGAAGGTGAGGATCGACGTCAGGTCGTCGGCCAGCGCATCGGTGACATAGAGAAAGCCCAGGTTGGCGCCCTCGGGGATGGGGTCGAGCTGACGGGCACAGTCGCGCGCGACCTCGGCCCAGTCGGCCCCACCCGCATGGGCATGTTTGAAGCCGCTCACCGCGCCCCCGCTTTCGTCTTGGCCTGGGCCAGCAGGTCCAGCACATAGGGCAGAATACGGTCGACGACGGCCCGCACCCCCTTGGGATTGGGATGAATGCCGTCGTCCTGGTTCAGGTCCGGTTTGGCCGCGACGCCGGCCAAGAAGAACGGATAGAACAGAACGTCGTGCTGTTCCGCCAAGCGCGGAAAGACGGCGTTGAAATCGTCCGCGTAGTCGCGGCCCAGGTTGGGCGGGGCCAACATGCCGGTCAACAGCACGGGCAGGCCGGCCCGGCGGATATCCGCAATGATGGCGTCCAGATTATCGAAGGTCGCCTTGGGATCAAGGCCGCGCAGGCCGTCGTTGGCGCCCAGTTCGACAATCACCGCATCGGGCTTGTCGCCGAGCGCCCAGCCGATCCGCGCCCGCCCGCCGGCCGTGGTGTCGCCGGACACGCCCGCGTTCAGGACCACGACGTCGCGCCCGGCATCCTTCAGCGCCGCCTGCAGCTGCGCCGTGAATCCGTCTTCCGCCGTCAGCCCGTAGCCCGCGGTCAGGCTGTCGCCCAGCACGAGCAGACGCAGCGGCGGGGCCGCATCGACAGCCGGGGCAAACCACAGCAACGCCAACAGAAAGACAGCCGCCGCGTTGACATTCGCGGCCTTACGCACATATCCCATGATAGACAAACGGCGGCGGAACGATTGCATGGATGCTCATCCGAATGGAAAGACCGGCCCGGCGGCGCCCGCGGTACGGACGCGCGACCTGCGCCTTACCCTGGAGAGCGAAGCCGGTGAGGTCAATATCCTAAAAGGCATTGATCTGACCGTCGGGGCGGGCGAA
>CAXAVJ010000057.1:0-22237 GCA_963972065.1 uncultured Rhodospirillaceae bacterium | reverse complement strand
AACGGCAGGCCCAGGCGCCAGTAATCGCCGAAGGCATAGCCGCCGGGACCCATGACCAGGGCGTTGTTCTGATGCCCGATGGGCGTGACGAAGGCGCAACTGGCGGCGACGGCGACGCCCATCAGCATGGGGTCGGGGTCGACGCCCAGGCGTTGCGACAGGGTGAGCGCGACGGGCCCCATGATCACGGCCGTGGCGGCGTTGTTGAGCACCGCCGAAAGCGCCATGGTCACGGCCATCAACAGGGTCAGCACGGCAAGCGGGTTGAGCGGCAGGGGGCTGTCCAAAATGCCCTGGGCGATCAGCCCCGTGGTGCCGGTGGCGTCGAAGGCATCGCCGACGGGGATCAGGGCGCCGATCAAGACGACCACGGGCCAGTCGATGCCGTCGTAGATTTCCCGTACGGGCAGGATGTTGAGCACCACCATGGCCACGGCGGCAAGGCCGAGAGCAATCGTGATCGGCATGATGTTGAAGGTCGCCAGCGCCACGGCGGCGGCGAAGATGGCGATGGCCATGCGGGCGTGGCGGTGACTGGCCTCGCCGAATTGGATGCGTTCCTGCAACGTCAGGCAGCCCATCCGGGCCATCAAGTCGGGCATGTGGTCGCGCGGTCCGTAGAACAGCACCAAGTCGCCGGGACGGAACTTGAACTGGCCCATGCGGCCACGAAACGCCCGGCCCTGGCGCGACACGGCCAGAATGTCCGTGTCGTAGCGCGACCGCAGGCGCAGGGACAGAAGCTCGCGCCCGATCATGCGCGATCCGGGGCGCACGACGGCTTCGGCCAGGTCCATGTCCTCGTCGATCATGTTCTCCGACTTGGTGCCCTTCATGGTGCCGACCTTGAGGTCCATGGCCGTGGTCAGCCGGTCCAATCCCTCGGACGAGGATTCCAGGAGGAGCTTGTCACCAACCTTGAGCCCGTCGCCCTGCGGCAGCTTGGCCATGCGCCGGCCGCGGCGGATGATGTTGACGATCAGCACGTCGCAATCGGTCGCCAGCATGCGCAGTTCGCCCCGCGTCATGCCGACGGCGTCCGTGCCCTTGACCACCGTCGCCTCGGTCACGAATTTGTCGATGCCCATGTGATCGCGGGTGGCGTCCTGCAACAGGCGGCGTGTGGGGATCAGGAACCGGGCAGAGACCGCCAAAAAGGCGACCCCGATGCCGGCAACCAGGATACCGACAGGCGTGAAGTCGAACATGCCGAAGGGTTCGCCCGTCACCTTGGCGCGAAAGGCGGCGATGATGATGTTGGGCGGCGTGCCCAGAAGGGTGATCAACCCGCCCAGGATGGTCGCGAAAGACAGCGGCATGAGCACCGCCCCCGCGTGGTACTTGGTCTTCAGCGTCGTCTGGATCGCCGCCGGCATGAGCAGACCCAGCGCCGCCACGTTGTTCATGACCGACGACATCAGGGCTCCCAGGCCGGCCAGCACGGCGATATGCCGCGCCATGCCCCGGGCTGAACGCTCGATGATGCGGGCCAGAATTTCCGATGCCCCGGTGCGTGCGAGGGTATGGCTGAGCACCAGGATCGCCGCCACGGTGATGGTCGCCGGATGGCCGAAGCCGGAAAAGGCCTCGCGCGCGGGAACCAATCCCAGGACGACCGCCGCCAGCAGCACGCTGAAGGCAACCACATCGTAGCGCCAGCGGTCCCATATGAACAACGCCAGGGCCGCCGCGATCAGTCCGACAATGGTCATCTGGTCAAGGGTCATGCGCACTCACTCGGCTTTCAACACAGAGGCCGTCCCGTGAGTGTGCGGTTCCGAAAGCCAAATTGAAAGGGGGCAATGGCGGTGCGGCTCATAGGGCGGCGCACAAAAAAAGAGGGCGGCCCTTTTAGGGGCCGCCCGTCAGTTTGCCTATCTACTTCACAAGTAGGGAGATGGCGCCGTTCCGCCCCGTTTCGCCGGCAAGGGGGCTCGCCGGCAGGGGACCGAAGTCCCTGGGGCGCCGCTGGCAACCAAGCGGCACATGGGTCGTGTCAGCAGGGTGTGGGAACACCAGCCCGAGAGGTGCGGGCCGGGCGGTCGCCGATCGGCGAATGGCGGAACATCCGGCCGATCACGTCGCGGACGGCTTCGGCCCGAAGTTGCCGGCCCCGGCGTACGCCGGCTTCGATCTCCGCGTGCGGAATGGCATTTCTGAGGTCAAGCGGTGTCATGGGCATGGTCGTTCTCCTCAAATCCGGATCAACGCGAAACGCGTCACCGATTGTTGAGGGAAGCCTAACCTTCGCAGATTTTATTGATAATTAGGATAAACGGATTATGATTTATGAAATTATTTCACTAAATGAGCGGTTTGGGAGGCGATATGGACCGGGACAGTGAAATGGCGGTGTTTGTCCGTGCGGTAAACGGCGGCGGGTTTTCCGCCGCGGCCCGCGACCTGGGCATTACACCGTCGGCGGTCAGCAAACTGGTCGGGCGGCTTGAAGATCGTCTGGGTGCGCGGCTTCTGAACCGCACGACGCGGTCGATCAGCCTGACCGAGGAAGGCCGCACCTATTATGAACGCGCGGTGACAATCCTGGAAGAGATCGAGGCGGCGGAACTGGCCGTGCGTGAGCTGCATGCGGAACCGCGCGGGGTGTTGAAGGTCAACTCATCGACGGCCTTTGGCCGTTATGCGGTGATCCCGCATCTGCATGAATTCATCGAGGCCTATCCCGAACTTCAGGTTCAATTCATTACTTCGGACAGCATGGTTGATCTTGTCGGCGAAGGTGTGGACGTCGGCCTGCGTATCGGCACGTTGACCGATTCCTCGCTGATCGCGCGGCGCCTGACGGCGGTCAAGCGGGTCGTTGCCGGCGCGCCGGCCTATTTCGAGCGCCACGGCATCCCGCAGACGCCCGACGACCTTGTTCATCACAACTGCCTGCGTGTCAGCTTCGAAACCTCCATCAACCGTTGGGAATTCAAAAGCGCCGATGGCCCGCGCATCATGGACGTGAATGGCTCTTTGATGGTCAACGACGCATCGCTGCTGTACGACGCGGCGATCGCCGGGGTCGGTCTGATCCGCGCGGCTCAGTTCCTGACCTGGGAAGCCTTGCGCGACGGGCGTCTCGTGCCGGTGTTGCAGGAATACGAGACCGAGGAAGGGCGCAGCGTGTTCGCCGTCTATCCCCCTGGCCGCCACCAGGCGCCCAAGGTCAGGGCGTTCATCGACTGGCTGGTCGAACGGTTCGTCAAGAACCCGCCCTGGGAACAGCAAAACACAGGGGCCGGACAAGGCTAGCCGATCATCGCCTGCAGGTTGTCGTCGAACAGCCAATTATAGGCCCGGTCGAGATCATGGAAACCAGACACGCGGTGGTCGGTGATTTTCCGGATGGCGTTTGATGCGGAGCCAAAACTGTCAAAGCCTGCCGGAAGGTTGCGGTTCGGCGGCAGCACCACGGCCTTGCGTTCAAGACCGGCGGAAACCGCGCGCGGAAACACATCGTTGGCAAGCCAGTCTTCGGAACAATAGAAGCTTTGCGTCAGATGGCGCATATCGGCCATCCAATAGCTGTAGGCGCCGGTTTTCAGCATCTCGCAGACATGGTTGCCGACAAGCCGGAAGTTTTCCTCCGTTTCGAAATTGCCGAACCAGAAATCAGTAATCAGGCGTTCCTGCGGATTATGGCCGATGATCGCGAAGGGTTGCCCGCTCTTCAACCTGAAGGTCCGGACTTCCTCCGCTTGTATATCTGACTTGGGGTTGAGGCCGGAGGCGGACATATTCATGGGATGGCTCCTGATCATTTCCCGTATCAAGTGCAATGCCCGTGCCAGCCATAAACGCCTGGTTCTGGCGGGATATGAGGATCGTCTAACCCAATCTGACCAAGACGAACGTCATAATGACAAAAGCCATAGTGGCGGGGCGGTTCGCACCGCCTCATCGCCATCGGTATCGAGTGCAAATAAATAACGGCCGATGAAATATATCGGCTTGATATAGTATAAGATTGCATATAGTTTCCGCGCCGATTTCACACTGCAAAGGACTGGGCCTGCTGTGCGGGCCCGATTTCGGAACCATGGACGCTAAAACCCTTTGTCTGGGCGTGCTCGTGATGGGCGATGCCTCGGGCTATGAAATTCGAAAGATGTTCGAAGAAGGGCCTTTCGCGCATTTTCAGGACGTCGGCTACGGGTCCATTTATCCGGCCCTGGCGAAATTGTCCGAGGAAGGCCTGATCGCGGTGACCGATACTTCCGGCGAAGGCCATCCGGATAAGAAGGTCTATGCGGTGACCCCGGCCGGACGCGCGGAGTTCCGGCAATCGTTGGCGCGGGCCCCCATGCAAGATAAAATCCGGTCCGATGCGGCGTTTCTGATGTTCTTCGCCGAGTTCCTGGACCCCGATCACCTGCGCACGGTCTATGACGACTACCTCGGTTTCTATCGCGCGCGGGTCGAGGTCATGCAGGAACTGGACCCCGAGGGCGTGCCCGAAGGCCGGTTGTTCGTGCGCGGTCTGGGGCTGGCGTTCTATCAGGCGGTGGTCACCTACATGACTGAAAACCGAGACATGCTTTTGAACGCAGGGTCCGGCAAGGCCGATGCGGCGGAATAGGGATATCTTCATGAAACTGCCCATCAAACCATCGTATATCGCGGCCGTGGTCCTTGCCTTGGGGGCCATTGCGTGGATTTTCTCCGGCAATCTGGAGCAGGCGAAACGCCATTACGGCTTCACCGCCGCCGATCCCGCCGCCACCAAGACGTCGATCGAGCCTGCCCCCGTCGGCGGCTCCGAAAAAGCGCTGGCCATGGTCCGTGTGCGGCACATGGAAGCACTGGGCCGGGTGCGTGAAATCACCGTCACAGGGCGCACGGACGTCATTCTCGATGCCGAGGTGACGGCCGAGACAACGGGCCGGATCGTCGAGATTGCGGCCTCGAAGGGGGCCTGGTTGGAAAAGGGCGACGTGATCCTGAAACTCGCCATGGACGACCGCGAGGCGAAATTGCGCGAGGCCGAAGCCCGTCTGGCTTACGAGCGTATCGGCTTTGAGGCCGCCAAGAAGCTGACCAAGAAGGGCTTCCAGTCCGAGGTCAAGCTGGCCCAAGAGGAATCGGAACTGGCACAGGCCAGGGCCGAATTGGCCGCCATCAAGTTGGATGTTGAGCGCACGACCGTGCGCGCGCCCATTTCGGGTTACCTGGAAACCCTGCCCATCAACGTCGGCGACTATCTGAAATCCGGGGACAAGATCGTGGTCATGATCAATCCTGATCCTATCCGCGTCGTCGCGCAGGTGTCGGAGCGGGATGTTCCGAACCTGAAATCGGGTGACACCGCCATCGCCCGGACGGTGCAGGGCCAGAACTTCACCGGGTCGATCCGCTATGTCGCGCAGCGCGCCGACGAGGCGACGCGCACCTTCCGGGTCGATGCCTGGCTGGAAAATCCGGACCACGTCCTGCGCGACGGCCAGACAATGGAGGTTCAGTTCCGGGCGGGACAGGAAAAGGCGCACAAGGTATCGGCCGCCGTGCTGACCCTGAACGACGCCGGCGAGATCGGCGTCAAATACGTGGATGACACCAACCGTGTCCGCTTTTCGATGGTCCGCATCATCGCCCATACGCCCGACGGCATCTGGCTGGGCGGTCTGCCCGATAGGGTGACGCTGATTACCGTGGGCCAGGAATTCGTCACCGAAGGCCAGCTTGTCCAGCCGGTTGAGGAAAGCTCCCTGACGGCGGGCAAGGGCGGCCCCGCGTCATGAATGCGCTGATCGACGCGGCTTTGGGCCACGCCCGAACGGTGATCCTGACCCTGGTGCTGATTTTGGTGGCGGGTACGACCGCCTATGTGGAAATCCCCAAGGAAGCCGAACCGGACATCAACATCCCCATCATCTATGTCTCGATCACCCATGAGGGCATTTCGCCCGAGGATGCCGAACGCCTTCTGATTCGTCCCATGGAAAAGGAAATGCGCGGCATCGACGGGGTCAAGAAGATGACCGCCAAGGGCTACGAAGGCGGCGCGAACGTGACCCTGGAATTCGAGGCCGGGTTCAACGCCGATCAGGCGCTGACCGACGTGCGCGAAAAGGTCGACCTGGCCAAGCCGGAACTGCCTGATGACACGGATGAGCCGTCGGTCAACGAGGTCAATTTCTCCTTGTTCCCGGTGATCGCGGTGACGCTTTCCGGGAACGTTCCGGAACGCCTGCTGCTTAAGCTGGCGCGCGACCTGCGCGACAAGATCGAGGCCGTGTCCGCGGTCCTGTCGGCGCAGATCGCCGGTGACCGTGAGGAGCTTCTGGAAATCCTCATCGATCCCATCAAGCTGGAAAGCTACAATCTGTCGCCAATTGATACGGTGCAGCTTATCGAGGCCTCCAACAAGCTGGTCGCGGCCGGCGCCCAGGACACGGGCCAAGGCCGGTTCTCCATAAAGGTGCCGGGCCTGTTCGAAACGCTTGCCGACATCGTCAGCATGCCCGTCGCTTTCAAGGGCGACGCCGTGGTTACCTTCGGCGACGTCGGCGAGGTCCGGCGCGGATTCAAGGACCCGGACGGTTTTGCGCGTATCCATGGCGAAAAGGCCATCGTGCTTGAGGTCGTCAAACGCACCGGCGAGAACATCATCGACACCATCGAAACCGTGCGCCGCGTGGTCGCCCAGGAACAGGCCGGTTGGCCCGAAGAGGTGCGCCGCGTCGTTGCGGTCGACTTCATCCAGGACAAATCGATTCAGGTCCGTACGATGCTTTTGGATCTGCAGAACAACGTGACCGCGGCAGTCCTGCTGGTCATGGTGGTGGTCGTCGCGGCGCTTGGCCTGCGTTCGGCCGGGCTGGTCGGGCTTGCCATTCCCGGCTCATTCCTGGCCGCTATCCTGGCCCTGTCGGCCATGGGGCTGACGGTCAATATCGTCGTGCTGTTCTCGCTTATCCTGGCCGTCGGCATGCTGGTCGACGGGGCCATCGTCGTCACTGAATATGCAGACCGCAAGATGACCGAAGGGGCACTGCCCAGGCTTGCCTACGGCCTGGCCGCCAAGCGCATGGCCTGGCCGATCACGGCGTCGACGGCAACGACCCTTGCCGCCTTCCTGCCGCTTCTGTTCTGGCCCGGCGTGGTCGGCGAGTTCATGAAGTATCTGCCGATTACCCTGTTGATGACCCTGGCCGCGTCGCTTCTGATGGCGCTGATCTTCGTGCCGACCCTGGGCGCTGCGTTCGGCCGTGCCGGCGGTGCCGCCGATGCCGAAACGGCGAAGCGCCTGGCCGCCGCATCCGAGAACGAGGACGATGAAGGCACAGGCAGCCTGGAGGGCGTCGGTGGGCTGACGGGGGCGTATCTCACGGCCCTGCGGGGGGCGCTGAACCATCCGGCCAAGGTGTTGGCGGGATCGGTGATGCTGCTGGTCGTGGTGCAGGTCGGGTATGCCAAGTTCGGTCACGGGGTCGAATTCTTCCCCGACGTGGAACCGGAACTGGCGCAGCTTCAGGTCCGCGCCCGGGGCAACCTGTCGGCTTGGGAGCAGGACAAGCTGATGCGCGAGGTCGAGGACCGCATCCTCGACATGCGTGAATTCAAAAGCATCTACACCCGCACGGGAAAGAACCGGGAAACCCAGGAGGCCGAGGACATCATCGGCACCATCACCCTGGAATTCGCCGATTGGACGACCCGTCGCACGGCGGATGAAATTCTCACCGACGTCGAAAAGCGCACCCACGGACTGGCCGGCATTCATGTCGACCGGCGCAAGCAGGAAAAGGGGCCGCCCGTCGGCAAGCCCGTGAACGTTGAATTGACGTCGCGCCTGCCGGAACTGCTGCCCGCCGCCGTGCAGAAGGTACTGGAAGGCTTCGATGCCATCGGCGGCCTGATCAACATCGAGGATGGCCGCCAGCTTCCCGGCATCGATTGGGAAGTGCAGGTCGACCGTGCCCAGGCGGTCAAATTCGGCGCCAACGTGCAGCTGATCGGCCGCATGGTGCAGACGGTTACCACGGGCATCAAGGTCGGCGAATACCGCCCGGACGATAGTGACGACGAGATCGATATCCGTGTCCGCTATCCGGCCGAATTCCGCACCCTCGAACAGCTTTATGCGATCAAGGTCAACACCGACAAAGGCCCGGTGCCGATCCGCAATTTCGTGACCATCACGCCGAAGCCCAAGATCGGCACCCTGTCGCGATCCGACGGCAAGCGAGTGTTAGCGGTCAAGGCCGACGTGGCGCCCGGCGTGCAGGCGGCGGAAAAATTGGCGGCGCTGAAGGCGTGGATCGCTCAGGCGGGCCTGGATCCGAACATCGGCGTCGACTTCAAGGGCGAGGACGAAGAACAGGCCAAGGCCGAGGCGTTCCTGTCCAAGGCCTTTTCGGCGGCGCTGTTCATCATGGCGATCATCCTGGTGACCCAGTTCAACAGCTTCTATTCCGCCTTCCTGATCCTGTCGGCGGTCATCATGTCGACCATCGGCGTGTTCATCGGCCTGATGGTCACGGCGCAGCCCTTCGGCATCGTCATGACCGGGATCGGCGTGATCGCCCTGGCCGGGATTGTGGTCAACAACAATATCGTGCTGATCGACACCTTCGACCGCCTGGCGAAATCAGCCACGGACATGAAGGGCGCGATCCTGCGCACAGGCGCCCAGCGTCTGCGCCCGGTGCTGCTGACCTCGGTCACCACGGTGTTGGGCCTGATGCCCATGGTGCTGGGCATGAACATCGACTTCGTCAATCACGAGGTCACGGTCGGCGCGCCCTCGACCCAATGGTGGCGCTCGCTGGCCACGGCCATCGTATTCGGCCTGGCCTTCGCCACGGTGCTGACCCTGATCGTGACCCCGGCGGCGCTTATGGTGCGGGCGAATTTCCAGGCCTGGCGGGCCCGGCGACGGACCGGTGATCAGCCTCAGGCGGCGGAGTAGGGGGTTATTCGGCAGTCGGTTCCGGCGCCGGCATCGGGTTGGTCGACCGATTTTTATGCCATAGGTAGGAGCGGATGGAGAGGGGGAAGCTGGCGATGTAGAGCGCCAGGATTGCCGTCAACGCCAGCCAGGGATCGGTCACCACGAAGGCGGCCAGGACCGCCACGGCGATCATAAGCGGCATCATCCAGGCCCGTGCCATCTTCATGTTCTTGAACGAGAAAGTGGGCAGGGTGGAGACGAACAGCCCGCCGCAGGCGATCAGTACGACCGAGACCAGATAGGGGTTCTGCAGGTAGCCGACATAGTCTTCCGGCACCTGGAACGACAGGATCATCGGCAGCAGGACCAGCCCGGCCCCGGCAGGTGCGGGCACGCCGCTGAAGAACCGTCCAGCCCACACGGGTTTCTTGTCGTCTTCCAGCATGGTGTTGAAGCGCGCCAGGCGCATGGCGCAGCACATGGCGAACAGCACGACCAGGAACCAGCCGAAGCGGCCCGCGTCTTCTAATGCCCAGTGATAGAGAATCATCGCCGGTGCCACACCGAAGCAGATGAAGTCGGACAGGGAATCCAGTTCCGCCCCGAATTTGCTTGATCCCTTCAACAGGCGCGCGACGCGGCCGTCCAGGGTATCCAGGATCGCCGCGATCAGGATGGCGAAGGCGGCTGCTTCCCAGCGTTCGTTGAGGGCGAAGCGCATCCCCGTCATGCCCGAAGCCAAGGCCCCCAGGGTCAACATGTTGGGGATCATCTTGTTGATCGGCATGACCCGGAGCCCGCGCCGCAGGCGGCGAGGGCGCTCACCCTGGGCTGGTTTTGGGTCGGGTTTGGCGTCGCTCATGGCCCCAGGCCTTCCGTTCCGTTAACGGCGCTGCGCCGTGCGGGCGCTTTCGGCGCCGATTTCGGCGATCACCGTTTCGCCGGCGATGGATGTCTGGCCGACGGACACCAAGGGCTCGCAGCCCTCGGGCAGATAGACATCGACGCGGGAGCCGAAGCGGATCAGGCCGAAGCGTTCACCGGCGCTGACCGTGTCGCCCTCACTGAGATCGCACAGGATGCGCCGCGCCACCAGGCCGGCGATCTGCACCACGGCGATTTCGTTCTTCTTCGGCGACCGGCTTCTCACGCCGGCGATCTTCAGACGCACGCTTTGGCGTTCGTTCTCCACGCTGGCCTTGTCGAGGGAGGCATCCAGGAACGCGCCGGGCCGATAGGCGAGCTTGACCACCTTGCCCGACACGGGCGTGCGGTTCACATGCACGTTGAATACGTTCATGAAGATGGCGATGCGGGTGCGTTCCTCGTCGCCCATTTCCAGTTCCGGCGGAGGGGCGGCGCGGTCGATCATCTGCACGGCGCCGTCGGCGGGGGCAATGACCAGGGTGTCGCCCAGGGGCGTCATGCGGTCCGGGTCGCGGAAGAAGTAGACGCACCAGGCCGTCAGAACCACGCCCAGCCAACCCAGTTCCTCGGCAATGAAGAACAGGACGATGGTGACCGCCGCGAACAGCGCGATGAACGGCCAGCCCGCCTTGTGGATGGGGGTCATGACGGTATCCAGGATGATATTCTGTTTCATGTGCCGCCGCCGTTGATGTCAGTTGCGATCGTGCCACCGGCGGGGCCGGCGGCTCGGGCGCCCTACATAACATATTTTACCCGGAATGCCCGGTCGAAATACCCACGATCTGCTTCGCGGGTGCTTGTCAGGGGCTAAGCAAAAAGACGATAATCCGGCAAGTAGACAGGAGACACGCGTGGCCACAGCCTCTTCCGCCGAAAAGACCAAAGCCCTCGTCGACTCTGCCACAACCCCCGCCACGGCCATGCCGTTGGGGGCCATGGGTCTCGACAGCGACGGCCAGTTTGTCCGCAAGAACAATGACGGACTGATCAGGTTCACCTTCAATTACATGGGGTATCAGTTCGCCGTGCGGGCCGAAGTCGAACCCGGGCATACCCGCATGCGCATCCATGCGGTGCTGGGCCATCTGCCCTATACGGCCGAGGCGCCGGACCTGCGCACCAACATGCGGGCCGTGGTCCACGAAGCGGGCAGGGCGCTTGGCGGGCGCATCACCATCACACAGGAGCAGCGCATCCTGTTCCTTGACGAATTCAATTTCGATGAAACCCTGACGCCGCAATCGCTGCTGACCAAGACGGTCGCGTTCCTGCTGTCGGCCAAGCCGTATCTGGAATTGCTGGCGCTGATCGCAGGGGCAAGCAAGGCGGTCTATGCCTTGCTGCCCGCGCCCGAGGCCCCGTCTCCCGCCGAGTAGGCCGCTGCCCGGCGTCAGTTCGCCGACTTGGGAACCTGGAAAACCTGACCCGGATAGATCAGATCGGGATCGCCGATCTGTTTTTTGTTGGCGCGGTAGATGATCGTGTACTGCACGCCTTCGCCGTAGACCCGCCGCGCGATCCGCCACAGCGAATTGCCCGGCTGCACGATGACGACCTGCCCGGCCGCCAGATTGGGCATGATCTCATCCTGACGGAAGGGAATGGATACCTGGCCCAGAACCTTGCCCGCGGGGCTGATGCGTTCGGCCTTCAGCTTGTGCACGCCGGGTGCCACCTTGTCTTTCAAGGTCAGGGACCAGCGGTTCCGGGCGTCGGCCTGGGCTGATCCCAGGGGCGTGCCGTCCATGTACAAGGTCACGCTGTCGCCGGCCGGTGCGCGGCCGCTGATGATGACCCGGCCGGCGGGGGTGTAGTCGACGGCGCTGATGTCGAATTCGATCTTTTGCGGGCCGTCGCCCTGGATCAGGCTGCTCGGCCCTTCGCCTTCGCGGGGCATGCGGATGGCGAGCGGTTCCGTGGTCCGTTCCTCGGCCACCAGGGGGCCGGTGTCGGTGCGTTCCGGCACGGCCAGGACGACGACGTCAGGGGAGGTCAGTATCTTGCCGTCGGGGCCGACGGTTTCCAGGGACAGGTAGCGGTTGCCCGGCGGTAACGGATCGCTCGGCAGGTATACCCATTCGCCTTTGTCGTCGGCGGTGATGCGGCCGATCTCGGTCTGCCCGTCCTTGATGATGACCGTGGCGCCGGGGGCGGCGCGGCCGGCGATGACGGTGTCGCCCGTGGGGCTGACGCGGACTACGTCGAAGGTCGGTAGGTTCGGGTCGCCGGTCCGGGCGGCGCGATCCGGCGCTGGGGCGGGCGTGGTCTTGCCGGGGGCGGTCAGGGCCTGTGCGGGCGGGCGGGCGGCATCGTCGTCCTTGCCGTCGTCGGGCGACGTCAAGTTGACGATGATGGCAAACGCCACCACGACTGTTCCGATCCCGACGATGAAAAGTGGATTACGCCACATTGCGTTCACAGATGCCGCAAAACGGCGGCACTCCCCAGTTTTCCCCCAAATTCGATCCTTCACAATTAGTCGCCCGAACGCGTCAACGCAATCGGCATCTGGCGAAACCGGGTCAACAGCGGCCCGAAGCCTTGCCAGCGGCGGCGTCAGAGATCATTTTCCTTGGAACAGCAAAGGAGATCGACCCTTGGCATCAGACGACGCAAATACCCAGGCCGCCGACCGGGCGAACAGTAATGGGGTGCGCGTATGGGATCTGCCCGTACGCCTGTTTCACTGGTTCTTGCTGGCGGCCGTCGTCACGTCGGTCGCCACGGGGGTGACCGGCGGCCTGTGGCAGATGGACCTGCATGTGGTGTCGGGCTGCGTGGTCCTGGGCTTGGTGATGTTCCGCGTGCTTTGGGGGCTGGTCGGCGGGCGTCACGCGCGCTTTGCCGGTTTCGTCAAGGGACCGGTCACGGTGGCGCGCTATGCCGTGGATTTCCTCAGGGGCCGGGCTGCTCATACGGCGGGCCATAATCCGCTCGGCGGCTGGTCCGTGGTGCTAATTCTGTCGGCCCTGGCCGTGCAGGCGGGAACGGGCCTGTTTGCCAACGACGATATCTTTCTGGAAGGGCCGCTTGCCAAATACGCGGGCAAGGCGCTCAGCGACCGCCTGACCGGCATCCATCATCTGATGAGCACCGTGATCTACGTGCTGGTGGCGGCCCATGTGGCGGCCATCGCCTTGCATTGGTGGAAGGGGGACAACCTGGTCAAACCAATGATTACAGGCGTTAAGCCAGGCGTTGATCCCGTGGTTGGGGACGGGCCGACGCCCTGGGCATGGCTGGCCGCGGCGGTCATCGTGGCGGCCGCGCCCGTGGCCTGGATTTTGTCGATTTGGTAAGGCGCGCCGGGACGGGATCCGTCCCGGCGGCTTGAGCCTTCGTCCTTAGTCTTTTTTCTTGTAGCTGTCGTGGCAGGCCTTGCAGGCATTTTTGCCGAGGGCACCCACGGCGGCGCCAAGGGCCTTGGGATCGCCTGATTCGGCGGCGGTCACCAGGTTTTGCGCATGATCGACGAAGGCCATGCTGACCTTCTTGAAGTCCGCCGGGTCATCCCAGATTTTCGCAAGCGCGTCCGTTTCGCCGCCCATGGCGTCGGACCCCTTGGGGAACACGTTCTGAGAGATTTTGGCAAGCGACAGCATGCCCTTTGCCAGCGCGGCCATGTCGGCCTTGTTGGCGGTCTCGCCCTTGACGATGCCGACCAGGGCGTTCATGTGCCCGCCGACGGCCTTCATGACCGCCTTGCGGTATTTGATTTCGCCGCCGTCGCTGGCCTGCGCCGTACCCGCCGCGGCCATCGTCGCGACGGCCGCCGCCGCCAGGATGCCTCGGGTCATTGCCTTGAATTTCTGCATTTTTTGCCGATCCTTCTGAAACAAAAGAGTATCACCAATCGGACCTGGTCTGGCATATACTGCCCCGGGCCAGCCTGGACCTTGAACAGACTGTAATCACTCAGGTGCCGCCTGTGAACGGCCAGCTTCCCAGGTCACGAAAAGTTCAACGGAATCAAAACGCTTCCATGTCCGATATTTCCGCCATCTGTGTCTTTTGCGGCTCGCGCACGGGCAGCGATCCGGCTTATGAAAACGCCGCGCGGACCCTCGGCCGCTTGATGGCCGAGAAAGGCATCCGCCTGGTTTATGGCGGCGGGCATGTCGGCCTGATGGGCGTGATTGCCGACGCGGTGCTGGACGCCGGGGGGCAGGTCACGGGCGTGATCCCGGATTTCCTGCGCCGCCGCGAAGTGGGGCGCGACGATCTGACCGACCTGGTCATCACCGACAGCATGCACAGCCGCAAGCAGCGCATGTTCGAATTGGCCGATGCCTTTGTCGCTCTGCCGGGCGGGCTCGGCACCCTGGATGAAACCATCGAGGTCGCGACCTGGAAACAACTCGGCCTGCATGCCAAGCCGATCGTGATCCTGGACGCCGCCGGTTACTGGGGGGCGCTGTCGGCGCTGCTCACCTCGGTGGTCAAGGGCGGCTTCGCTTATGGCGACATCCAGACCCTGTGGTCGGTGGTTGATAGCGCCGAACAGGTGTTCGATGCCATCGACGCCGCCGCCCGGCCCGGGCCCAAGGCGGCCTCGGCCCGCCTCTGACCCCCGTTTCCCGCCGCACATTTCGCCACGCCTGCGTCTTGCAGGGAAAGAGGGCAGGATATAATGTGCGCCGCAACTTCAATCGCAGGACAACCGGAGCACCGAACTGATGGCGAAAATTCAGGTCAAAACCCCGATCGTGGAACTAGACGGCGACGAGATGACGCGGATCATCTGGGCCTTCATCAAGGACAAGCTGATCCTCCCCTATCTTGACGTCGATCTTAAGTATTACGACCTGTCCGTCGAAAAGCGCGACGAGACCGATGACCAGATCACCATCGATTCCGCGAACGCCATCAAGCAGTACGGCGTCGGCGTCAAATGCGCCACCATCACGCCGGACGAAGGCCGGGTCGAGGAATTCGGCCTGAAGCAGATGTGGCGCTCGCCCAACGGCACCATCCGCAACATTCTGGGCGGCACCATCTTCCGCCAGCCGATCGTGTGCAAGAACGTGCCGCGCCTGGTGCCCGGCTGGACCAAGCCGATCGTCATCGGCCGTCATGCCTACGGCGACCAGTACCGCGCCACCGACTTCCTGTTCCCGGGTGCCGGCACGTTGAGCATGAAGTTCGTGCCCGACGACGGCGGCGATGTGATCGAACGCGAAGTGTTCAAGGCGCCGGAAGCGGGCATCGCGCTCGCCATGTACAACTTGGATGAAAGCATCCGCGGTTTCGCCCGGGCGTCCATGAACTACGCGCTGGGCCTGGGCTGGCCCTGCTATCTGTCGACCAAGAACACGATTCTGAAGAAATACGACGGCCGTTTCATGGACCTGTTCCAGGAAGTCTTCGACGCCGAATTCAAGGACAAGTTCAAGGCCGCCGGCATCACCTACGAACACCGCCTGATCGACGACATGGTCGCCTGCGCCATGAAGTGGGAAGGCGGCTTCGTCTGGGCCTGCAAGAACTACGACGGCGATGTGCAGTCCGACACCGTGGCCCAGGGCTTCGGCTCGCTGGGCCTGATGACCTCCGTGCTGATGACGCCGGACGGCAAGACGGTCGAGGCCGAGGCCGCCCACGGCACGGTCACCCGCCACTATCGCCTGCACCAGCAGGGCAAGGAAACCTCGACCAACCCGATCGCCTCGATCTTCGCCTGGACCCAGGGCCTGAAGTACCGCGGCGAATTCGACGGCACGCCGGAAGTGGTGAAATTCGCCGACGCCCTGGAAAAGGTCTGCATCGATACGGTGGAAAGCGGCTCCATGACCAAGGACCTCGCGATCCTCGTCGGCCCCGATCAGGGCTGGTGCACGACCCAGCAGTTCCTGGACGTGCTGGACGGCAACCTGAAAACCGAAATGGCGAAGTGGTAAGCGAGACTGCTTGAGGCAGTCTCAAGCGGCTTGGGGTTGGCCGGGTCGGCCAAGCCGCGCCCCCAAGCCCCACGAGGAATGACTACGGAAAACCCGGGCTTCGGCCCGGGTTTTTTCATGGTCAAGGCAGGCGGGCTTGCGTCACCGCTCTCGCGCCGCGATGCGGATGGGGGTCGGGCCGAGGTGCCGGATCAGCGCTTCCGCCGTTTCTTCGCAGGGCACGGGGCTTTCCTCCGACTCGCTGATGACGATACTGCGAATGCTGATGTGTTTCTCGCGCAAGGCCAGGGCCGCGGTCAGGGTGTGGGAGATCGTCCCCAGGTAGCTGCCGGTCACCAGGACCACGGGCAGGCTCAGGGCGGCCATCCAGTCCAGGACCGTCTTGTCCTCCGTCAGGGGCACCATGACCCCGCCCACGCCTTCGATCAGAAGCGTGCCGTTGTCGCCCATGCCTTCGGCGGCATGGCGGCAGAACCCGACCACGCGCTTGAAGTCGATGGCCGTGCCTTCGCGGGCGGCTGCCATGTCCGGCGAAAGCGGGGCCTTGAAGCGATAGGGGGAGCAGGCGTCGATGTTCTCGGGGCTGAGATCCAGGCCCTGGGCCGCCAACAGGATGCCGGTGTCCGAGGCCGCGACGGCGGCGGGATCATCGTCCCAGCCCGAGATCACCGGTTTGACGGCGCGCACGGGCTTGCCCTGGGCCTTCATGGCCCGGACCATGCCCGCGGCCACGTGCGTTTTGCCGATGCCCGTGCCGGTCGAGGTTACGAAGAGGCCCTGAATGGCTCGTCTCCCACAAGAACCTTGTCGGCGATCAGGTCGGCAAGGCGGTCGATATCCGCATCCGCATGTTGGGCGGTGAAGGTCAGGCGCAGGCGCGCCGTGCCCTCGGGCACCGTCGGCGGGCGGATGCCGATCACGAGGTAGCCCGCGTCCTCCAGCACCTTCTGCGCCGCCATGGTGCGCGCACTGTCGCCCAGAAGAATGGGCACGATGGGGCTTTCGGCGGCGGGCAGGCCCAGGCGCCGGGTAAAGCGCTGTGCCTTCTTCACCGGCCGGGCGGCGTATTCGGGGTCGCCCTCGATGATGTCGAGGGCTGCGATGGCGGCGGCCACGGTGGCCGGCGGCAGGCCCGTCGAATAGATCAGGGTGCGGCAGCGCGTCTTCATCAGGTCGATGACGGCCTTGGAGGCGCAGAGATAGCCGCCGTAACCGCCGACGGCTTTCGACAGCGTGCCCATCTGCAGATCAACCGCCGCCTTGGTGCCGCCGGCAAAGGTCGAGCCCCGCCCGCCGGCCCCGACCACGCCGATGCCGTGGGCATCGTCGGTCATCAGCCAGGCGTCGAATTCCTGGGCCAGTTCGGCCATCTCGTGCACCGGGGCCAGGTCGCCGTCCATGGAGAACACGCCGTCGGTGACGATCAGGCAGCGTTTGTGGCCGGCCCGGTGTTGTTCCAGCAAGGCCCGCAGGTGGTCCATGTCGTTGTGGCGGAACAGGTGCTGCGTGGCGCGCGACAGGCGCCCGCCGACGATGATGCAGGCATGGCTCCATTCGTCGGCCAGGACCAGATCGCCCTCGGTCATCAGGGTCGGGATCACACCCGTGTTGGTCAGGAAGCCCGAGCCCATGACGCAGCAATCCTCGGTGCCCTTGAGGCGGGCGAGGCGAGCCTCAAGCTCCGGCAGCAGGGGATGGTCGCCGGTCACCAGCCGCGACGCGCCCGAGCCGACGCCCATGCGGTCGATGGCGTCCTTGGCGGCCTGTTTCAGGGCCGGGTGCTGGCTGAGGTTCAGATAATCGTTGCAGGAGAACGAGACCAGCCGCCGGCCGCCGCGCAAAACCTCGATGGCGCCCGTGCGTTCCGTCACCGTCAGACGGCGGCGCAGGCCCTTGGATTCCAGATCCGTGAGCTTTCCCTGAGCGAATTCGTCGAGTGAGCGGGACATGAGCCTATTTCTTTTCGAACCGGGCGGACCAGCCGGTGACGACCTTGATTATAGCACCACAAAGCCGTCCCAGGTCATCCGCCGGAATGTTGTAGGCCGGGGTCAGGTAGACGATGTCGGTGAACGGGCGGATGAACACCCCTTCTTCGATAAACCGCCCACGCAGCCAGGTCAGTTCCGCGAACCCGCCGATATCCAGTTCGACCACGCCGATGGCCCCTTGGCCGCGCACGTCCTTGACCCCGGGAATGTCCCGGCAGGGGGCCAGGGCGGGGGCCAGAATTTGTTCCAAGGCCCGGACCTGGGCGAGGCGTCCTTCGGATTGAAACAGGTCCAGGGAGGCATTGGCGGCGGCGCAGGCCAGGGCGTTGCCGGTGAAGGTCGGCCCGTGCATCAGGCAGTCCTCCAGCCGGTCCGACTGGAAGGCGGCGAAGACGTCTTCGGAGGCCAGCGTGGCGGACAGCGGCAGGGTGCCGCCGGTCAGGGTCTTGGATAGGGTCAGGATATCCGGTTTCACGTCCGCCAACTGCCCGGCCAGCATGGTGCCGAGACGCCCGAGGCCGGAGAAGATTTCATCGAACACCAGCAGGACGCCATGGGCGTCGCACAGGCGGCGCAGGCGGGAAAGCACGTCGGGGGCGTGGAATTTCATGCCGCCCGCCCCTTGGACGATGGGCTCAACAATCACGGCGGCGACGGTGTCGGCTTCGGCGGTCAGCAGGGCGTCCAGCGCCGCTTCCGACGCGTCGTCTCGGGGCAGGTCGGCGATCAATTGGCCCGGCACCACGCCCTTGAAGGCGGCATGGAAGCCGTCCACGGGATCGCACAGCGCCATGGTCGCGAAGGTATCGCCGTGATAGCCGCCGCGGAAGCTGAGGAACTTCTTGCGCCCCGTCTCGCCCTTGTTATGCCAGTACTGGGCGGCGATTTTCAGCGCGACCTCGACCGCGACGGACCCCGATTCCGAAAAGAACGCGCGGTATCCGGGCAGGTCGAGAAGGCCCGGCAGGCGGGCCGCCAGGGTGAACGCCGGCTCGTTGGCCAGGCCCGCCAGCATGACGTGGGGAATCTTGGCGGCCTGGGTCTGGATGGCGTCCACGATATGGGGGTGGTTGTAGCCGTGGCAGGCGGCCCACCAGCTGGCGACGCCGTCGATCAATTCCCGCCCGTCGGCCAGCGTGATGCGCGACCCTTGGGTCGCCACGGCGGCCTGGGGCAGGGGGGCGGTCTGCATCTGGGTATAGGGCATCCAGATGCTGTCGTAGCCCGCCTGAAGCCAGTCGGGGGCAGTGTCGTCAGCGGTCATAGGGTGTCGGTCGAAACCGGGCCGATGTCTTCGCCGTGGATGCCGAGGCGCCGGAACAGGGCCGCATCCCGGTCCTGTTCCGGATTGGCCGTGGTCAGCAGTTTGGGGCCGACGAAGATCGACCCGGCCCCGGCCAGGAAGCACAGCGCCTGCAACTCGTCCGACATTTCCTCGCGGCCCGCCGACAGGCGCACGGTGGAGGACGGCATCATGATCTTGGCGACGGCGATGGTGCGCACGAAATCCAGGGGATCCAGCGCGTCCCGGCCTTCCAGCGGCGTGCCCTCGACCTGCACCAGCATGTTGATGGGCACGCTTTCCGGATGGGGGCGCAGGTTGGCCAGGGTCACCAGCATGTCGGCCCGGTCCCGGGCCGCCTCGCCCATACCGAGAATGCCGCCGCAGCACACCTTGATGCCCGCGTCGCGCACGGCCTGAAGGGTATTCAGGCGGTCGGCGTAGGTGCGGGTCGAGATGATTTCCGAATAGAAATTTTCCGAGGTGTCCAGGTTGTGATTGTAGAAATCCAGCCCTGATTCGGACAGCCGCTTGGCCTGATCCGGCGACAGCATGCCCAAGGTGGCGCAGGCTTCCATGCCCATGTCGCGCACGCCTTCGATCATCTGGCAGACGGCGTCCAGGTCCTTGTCCTTAGGACTTCTCCAGGCGGCACCCATGCAATAGCGCGTGGCGCCGGCATCCTTGGCCCGTTTGGCTTCGGCCAGAACCACGCCCACGTCCATCAGCTTGGACGCATCGACGCCGGTGTCGTACTGGGCCGCCTGCGGGCAATAGGCGCAGTCTTCCGGGCAGCCGCCGGTCTTGACCGACAACAGCGACGCCATCTGCACGGTATTAGGGTCGAAATAGCGGCGGTGCAGGGTCTGCGCCCGATGAATCAGGTCGGCGAAGGGCAGGGCGAACAGGGCCAAGGCCTGTTCCGTCGTCCAGTCGAAGCGGACGGCCGGATCGTCGTTGAGGGGGGCATTCATTTCGTTCATATCGGGGTTCGGGGCCTTCCTGGGCGTTCGGACCGGTTGGGCGCGGGGGTCGGGCCGGGATATGCCGCCCGAAACGCCCGGTCAAGGAATTTAGCACAAAGCGCCTTGCTTTGGTTGACGGCGCGCGGTGATTGCCTTAAAAAGCCGCCTCCGACGCGGACTCCGGCCCGCATCCAACGGTTTATTTACCAGCGAAAGCTGATCATAGGAACGTAGAAGTCATGTCCAGAGTTTGCGATCTGACGGGCAAAGGTGTCATCACCGGGAACAACGTGTCCCACGCCCATAACAAGACCCGCCGCCGGTTTTTGCCGAACCTGCAGGAAACAAGCCTGTGGAGCGATTCGCTCAGCCGCATGGTGCGTCTGAAGGTGTCGGTCAGCGCGATCCGCACTGTCGAACACAAGGGCGGTCTGGACGCCTTCCTGCTGGATGCTTCCGATGCTGACCTGGCACCCGCCATGGTCAAAATCAAGAAGCTCGTAAAGAAAGCGCAGGTCAAAGCGGCGTAGCCCAGCCATACAAATTTGCCAGACGGCAAAGGCCCGCGCCCCACAACGGCGCGGGCCTTTTTCTTTGTCTATTTGCCGTATCCAGCCCCGGTCGAGGTAGAGGAGACCCAGACGATGACCGATATGTCCGTGACCCAGATTTTATTCCGTGATGCCGAACAGGCCGATGCGCGCGAGATCGCCGCACTCTATCGCCTGGCCGCCGGCGGGGTCGCAGACGTCATCTGGGACGCCCTGAAAGAACCGGGTGAGAATATTATCGACGCCGGGGCCCGCCGCTATGCCCGGGAAGACGTGGATTTTTCCTATCAGAACTGCGCCATTGCCGAATGCCGGGGACTGCCGGTCGGTCTGCTGCATGCCTATCCCATGCATGCCGATCCGGATTTCGATCCGGCCTCGGTCGACCCGGTGCTGCGTCCCTATGCGGAACTGGAAGAAGACGACAGCTACTACATCGCCGGCATCGCCCTGAAGGCCGATTACCGCAGGCGCGGCATGGGCACCAAGATGCTGCGCCTTGCCGAACTGCGCGCCTTGACGCGGGGGCTCGCCAAGTTGTCGCTGATCGCGTTCGAGGAAAACACGGATTCGGTCCGTCTTTACGAGCGCCTGGGCTACCGCGTCACCGATAGCCGCGACATCGTGCCGCATCCCTTGATCCGGCATGACGGCCGTGCGCTGCTGATGGTGAAGACACTCTAGGGGCGATGAATTCATGGATGTGCCCATCATCGAGACCGAACGCCTGCGTCTGCGCGGTTGGCGGCGGGAGGATTTCGATCCCTTCGCCGCGCTGCGCGGCAGCGCCGAGGATCAGGCTTACACCGGCGGGGCGGTTCCGAGGCAGCAGGCTTGGACCGAGTTCTGTGCCAAGGCCGGAGAATGGACGGTCCAGGGCCTTGGCGTGTTCATCGTCGCCGAGCGAGAGACGGACCGGGCGGTCGGCTATGCCGGGTTGTGGTTCCCGCCCTATATCGAGGAACCGGAGTTGTGCTGGTCCCTGTTTCCCGGAAATACGGGGAAGGGCTATGCCACCGAGGCCGCCTTGGCGGCGCGGGACTGGGCCTACGATGCCCTGGGCCTGGGGCCCCTGATGAGCTTTGTCCATCCTGACAATTTGGCGTCGCGCGCCGTCGCCGAACGCTTGGGGGCAGTCGCCGAAGGTTGGGGAGAGCTCAAGGGCGAGCCTCGACTGATCTACCGCCATTCAGGGCCTGAAAAGGTCGCCGGATAAGGCTGGCCGGCCTCGAAACCAGGGCCGCATTCTGCAACAATGCGGCCCTGTTCACCGCCGCCCCCATGGGACGGGTAAAGAGGCCGGGATGTTCCGCGAAAAACCGATCCGACCGATCATTGCGTTTCTGTCCGCCGGGGCCCTGGCGGCGGGCCTGGCGCTTGCGCCGGCGGCGGTGCTGGCGCAAAGCGACCAGGACCGCTGGCAGGCGGCGATGGACCCGGCGGACCACGCCCATATGCTGGGCAATCTCGCCGAGGCCGAGGACCGTTATCTGGAGGCCCTGAAGCTGGCGGAACGGTTCGACCGCGCGGGTGGTTATCTGGAACGTTCCATGGCCGGGCTTGGTGGGCTTTACGCCACCCAGAACCGTTTTGCCGAGGCGGCGGCCCTGTACCGTCAGGCCTTGACCATTGCCGAAGCCTTATACGACAGCGGAAATGCCCGGCACGGCGTGATCGGCGTTTATCGTTCGGCCCTGGCCGAGGCCGAGGCGGGCCGCGCCC
>CAXAVJ010000056.1:0-22322 GCA_963972065.1 uncultured Rhodospirillaceae bacterium | reverse complement strand
GGCGGCTCGGCAGTGGAGCCGGCCTCGGCCGCTGCCCCGGCCGCGCCCTCGGCGGCGGCCCTGGAATTCGTCCGGCGCACCGGCCTGAACAACAACTTCGTGCAATTGCTCGCCAAGTTCGGGGCCATGACCCGGACCGTGCAAAGCCTGATCGGCAAGTTCGGGCTTGAGGCCGTGACCGAGGTGTTCCGCGCCCAGGTCAACCAGACGGTCGGCAAGTACGGTGACGAATGGACGGCCAACCTGGCGCGCATCTACGGCGCCGAGTTCACGGCGGAAGAACTGGACTCTCTGGCGACCCAGCGCAACGACTCACCCCATTTCGCGCGCATGGTCGCTTTCCGCGACACGGCGGGCAAGCGCATGCGCGCGGCCAGCAACGATTTGATGGAAAAGGCCCTGTTCGAGGTCGTCAAGGGCACGGCGGAGCATTTCCCCACACCCGGCAAGTAGCCGTTTCGGCAGGCGTGGCGGACCGGACAGTTTCAAGACAGGCAAGCGAGACCGTGACCGACATTTCTTTCTATCACCTGGAACGCTCGCCGCTTGAACAGGCCCTGCCCAAGCTGTTGGAAAAAACCCTGGCCGCGGGCAAGCGGGCCCTCGTCCTTGCCTCCAGCGAGGAACGGGTCGAGGCCTTGGCGCAGACGCTCTGGACCTATGATCCCGGGTCCTGGCTGCCCCACGGCACGCCCAAGGACGGCAATCCGGAAGATCAGCCGGTGTGGCTGTCGACCGATCCGGAAACCCCCAACCACGCGACCTTCCTGTTCCTGACCGATGGCGCGACCTCGGAATCGGTCGATGCCTATGAGAGATGTTTCGAGCTGTTCGACGGCCGCGACCCGGACGCCGTGCAGGCCGCGCGCGACCGCTGGAAGACCTACAAGGCCGCCGGCCATGACCTGACCTATTTGCAGCAGACGGCCCAGGGCGGCTGGGAGAAGAAGGCCTGAGCATCAACGACCCGACCGCCCATAGAAGGCGGCGGTGACAACAACAAACGACTGACGGAGGATACAAGATGACCAACCCGCGCTGGGTCAATCGGCCCGAGGGATCGAACTGGGGCGACTTCGGCCCCGACGACGAAAAGGGCCGCATGAACCTGCTGACGCCCGAGGTCGTGAAGAAGGGCGTGGCCGAGGTTAAGGAGGGTCTGACCTTTTGCCTGTCCATGCCGCTCGACATGCCGGGCGGAAATTCCGTCAATCCGAAGCGCCATCCCCCCGTGCTGCACCCGACCAAGCAGGACGGGGCGCCCTATTACAACTTCATCTGGAACGAACATTCCCTGCCGGGCTCGACCGACGTCAGCGCCGACGACGTGGTCGTGCTGCACACCCAGTATTCGACGCAATGGGACAGCTTGGCCCACTTCGGGCAGCTGTTCGACGCCGACGGGGATGGCGTGGCCGAGCCCTGTTACTACAACGGTTGGCGGGCCGGCACCGACGTCGCCGATCCAGACGTGCACAACCACGTCAAGACCGACCGCCTGGGGATCGAAAACATGGCCGAGGCCTGTGTGCAGGGCCGCGGCGTGCTGATCGACCTGCACGGCCATTACGGCAATGAGCGCGTCGCCGTGAACCACGCCATGCTGATGGAGGTCATGGAAAAGGACGGCGTGACGGTGGAGGAGGGCGACATGGTTCTGCTCCATACCGGTTGGGACGAGATGATCCTGTCCATGGCCGGCGATCCGGATGCGAAAAAGCTGCACTCAAGCTGTGCCGTGTTGGACGGCTGGGATGACAAGCTTCTGCAGTGGATCACCGACAGCGGCCTGACGATCCTGGTGTCCGACAACATGGCGGTGGAGAACACCCATTACGACAGCCGCCCCGAGGACGACCACTGCCGTCTGCCCATCCACCGCCATTGCCTGTTCAAGATCGGCGTGCATCTGGGCGAAATCTGGTATCTGGCCGAATTGAAAAAGGCGCTGAAGGCGCGTGGCCGGTCGCACTTTCTGCTGACGGCGCCGCCCTTGCGTCTGCCGGGTAGCGTCGGTTCGCCTGCGACGCCCGTCGCGACCATCTGACGGACGGACGACGATGACCGAGAACACGCCCAAGACCGGCCCGACGCGGCTGGACGCCAACAAGGTCGACATGTCGCAGTTCGGCCTGCACCAGAAGGACTATCAGCCGGACGCCAAGGGGCCGCTGCACGGCGTGCGCGTGGTCGACATGTCGCGCCTGGTCTGCGGCAACCTGCTGACCTTCAACCTGGGCGACATGGGGGCCGAGGTCATCAAGATCGAGCCGGCGGGCAAGGGCGACCCGCTCCGCGCTTGGGGCGACGGCGGGATCGAGGCGCAATGGAAGGTCTACGCCCGTAACAAGAAAAGCATGGCCCTCGACCTGCGCGATCCCCAGGCCATCGCCATCGTCAAGAAACTGGTCGAGGGCGCGCAGATCCTGGTCGAGGGCTTCCGTCCCGGGCGGCTGGAGGAAATGGACCTGGCGCCGGAAACCTTGTGGGCGATCAATCCCAAGCTGGTGATTGTGCGCATTTCGGGCTACGGCCAGTCGGGGCCTTACAAGGAACGCCCCGGGTTCGGGTCCGTCGTCGAGAGTATGTCGGGCTTCGCGTCCCGCAACGGCTTCGGCGACCGGGAGCCGGTGTTGCCGCCCTTCGCCCTGGCCGACTCCGTCGCCGGGTTACAAGGGGCGTTCGCCACCATCGTGGCGTTGCGCGCCGCCGAACAGGACGGCGGCCCAAATGGACAGGGACGGGGACAGGTCGTCGATCTGGCGTTGCTGGAACCCCTTTACGCCATCATGGGGCCGGAGGCCCTGGTTTATCAGCTGACCGGGCGCAGCCGCCCGCGCACGGGGTCGTCCTCGACCACGGCCTCGCCGCGCAACGTGTATGAAACGTCCGACGGCAAGTTCATCGGCATGTCGGCGTCGATCCAGACCATGGCCGAACGGGTGTTCCGCATGATCGGCCGGGAAGACCTGATCACCACGGAGGGCTTCCGCACCAACATGGAGCGCGTGAAGAACCGCGAGGAAGTGGACCGCATCGTCGGGGCCTGGATCAAGACCAAGACCCTGGCCGACGTCGCCAAGACGTTCGAGGAACAGAGCATCACCGCCTCGCCGATCTACGAGCAGGACGACATCCTGCGCGACGAGCATTTCCGCGAGCGCGAGGTGATTATCGAACTGCCGGACGATCAATTGGGCACCGTGCCCATGCAGAACGTCAGCCCGCGCCTGTCGGAAACGCCGGGCGTGATCCGCAGCCCGGCGCCGCTTCGGGGACAACATTCCGTGGCGTTGCTCGAGGAACTGGGCTACGGCGCGGCCGAAATTGAAAATCTGAAAGAAAAGGGAGTGGTCGAAGGATGACCGATAAAAATACCACCGGTGCGGAACGGCCGATTGTCTGGCGTTCGTTGCTTTACGTTCCCACCAACAACGAAAAATTCGTCGCCAAGGCCCATACCCGGGGTGCCGACGGCATCATCCTGGACTTGGAGGACAGCGTCCCCGAACAGGAACGCCAGCGCGCCCGCGACATGCTGCCCGATGCGGTCAAGTCGGTGACGCAATCGGGCGCCGATCCCATTGTGCGCATCAACCGGCCGATCCGCCACATGGTCAAGGACGTGGAAGCGGCGGTGAAGGCGGGGGCACGGGCCCTGTTCGTGACCAAGGTCGACGGTGCGGGGCATCTGAAACTGGTGGCCGAACTGGTCGGCGAGGTCGAGCGCGAGGCGGGCCGCCCGCAAGGATCGGTCAAGCTGGCCGCCATGGTCGAGACGGCGGACGCCTATTTCCGCGCCCATGCCATCGCCCGGGCCTCGTCCCGGCTGATCGGCATGAACCTGGGCGGCGAGGATTTCGCCATGGAGATGGGCATGGTGCCCGACACGGAAACCCTGCTGGTGCCCAAGCAGACGGTGATGATCGCGGCCAAGGCGGCGGGGCTGATGGCCATGGGCTTCATCGGCACGGTCGCTGATTACAACGACACCGAAGGCTTCCGCGCCGCCGTGCGCAAGTCGGTCAAGTTCGGTTTCGACTGCGCCAGTGTCATCCACCCGTCAGGCGTGGCGATTTTGAACGAGGAATTCACCCCCTCGGCCGAAGCCGTCGATCATGCCCGCCGCGTGATCGACGCCTATGCCGAGGCGCAGAAGGCGGGCAAGGGGGCGATCACCGTCGACGGCAAGATGATCGACGTGCCGATCGTGATCCGCGCTGAACGTCTGCTGGCGCGCTACGAGGCGATCCGCGCCCGCGCCGGAAACTGAGGAACGGCCAAGGCGGGGAGAGCGGCTACAGCATCCCCGCCGCGGCGGTCGCGACCTGATTACCGCCGCGCCAGATCATTTCCACCGCCACATAGGCGACGACGATCAGCCCGGCGTAGGCCAGCCACTTGTGCTTTTCCAATAGCGAGGCCACCCAGTTGGCGGCGAAGGCCATCAGCAGGATCGACAGCACCAGGCCGAACACCAGCATGCCCGGCGCGTCGTGGGCGGCGCCGGCCACGGCCAGCACGTTGTCCAGCGACATGGTGACGTCGGCGATGATGATCGAGGTCACGGCGCTGCGCAGGGTCTTGCCCTCGACGCCTCCCTCGGCTTCCGGGTCCGGCATTTCCAGGCTGCCGGAACGGATTTCCTGCCACATCTTGTAGGCAACCCAAAGCAGCAGCAAACCGCCCGCCAGGGTCAATCCGATGATGGACAGCAACTGATAGGTCACGGAAGCGAAGGCGATGCGCAGCACCGTGGCGACGATGATGCCGATGGCGATGGCCTTGCGCCGGTGTGCGGCGGGCAGGCCTGCCGCCGCCATGCCGATGATGATGGCGTTGTCGCCGGACATCACCAGATCGATGAAAACGATCGAGGTGAAGGCCTTGAAATTGAATTGAAGCAGGGGGTCGAGAAATTCCACGGGCGGGCTCTTTCGTGCGTTCGTGCCCGCCGCGGGGGCGGGATGGGCGTGTCGGGCGCGGACGCCCTAGCGGTTGTCTTCAATGATCATGTCGGACGCCTTTTCGCCGATCATGATGGCCGGCGCATTGGTGTTGCCCGACGTGATGGTCGGCATGATCGAGGCATCGGCGACCCTTAAGCCTCGGATGCCCCGGACCCGAAGCCTGTCATCAACGACGGCGTTCGGATCGCGGCCCATCTTACATGTCCCGACGGGATGATAAATGGTCTGTGCGATGCGCCGCGCCCCTTCCAGAAGTTCGTCATCCGTTTGGGCGTCGCTGCCGGGGCGCATTTCTTCGGCGACATAGGGGGCGAGGGTCTTCGTTTCGACCAGACGGCGCGTCAGCTTCAGGGATTCGATCGCGGTTTGTTGGTCCAGGTCCGTCGACAGGTAGTTGGGACGGATCGTCGGGTGGGCGAAGGGATCAGGGGAGGCCAAGCGGATGTCCCCCCGGCTTTCCGGGCGCAGTTGGCAGACCGACAGGGTAAAGGCCGAGAATCGGTGCGTGCCTTCGCCGGGGCTGTCCGCGCTCCACGGCTGCACATGGTATTGGATGTCCGGTGTTTCCAGTTCTGGCCGGGTCTTGGCGAAGATCGCGACCTGGCTTGCCCCCATGGTCAGGGGGCCGGAACGCCGCAACAGGAATTCCATGCCCATCAACACCTTCTGGATCGGATTGCGGGCCTGATCGTTCAGGGTGATCGGCCGATGGGTGCGGTAGATGGTGCGCAGTTGCAGGTGATCTTGCAGGTTGCCACCGACGCCGGGCAGATCCTGAGTCACGGCAACACCCAAGTCCATGAGGTGTTGCGCCGGACCGATGCCCGACAGCATGAGAATCTGCGGCGAGCCGATGGCCCCCGCCGACAGGATCACCTCGCCCCGGCAGGCGGCGGCCTGGGGCGTGCCCTTCACGTCGAAGGCGACGCCGGCACAGCGCCCGTCCTTCAGGATCAGGTTGCGGACCTGGGCATGGGTGCGAATATCTAAATTCTGACGGCTTTTGACCGGGTTCAGATAGCCCACGGCGGTCGAGCAGCGCAGCCCGTTGCGGGTCGTCAGTTGGAAATAGCCGGCCCCTTCCTGGTCGTCGCGGTTGAAATCGTCCCGCTCGGGAATGCCGAGTTCGCCCGCCGCCTTGATGACGGCATCGCAGATTTCCCGGCGCACCCGCATGTCGGACACCGCCAGGGGGCCGTCCGCGCCATGAAAGTCGTCGGCGCCGCGTTCCTGGTTCTCGGCGCGTCGGAAATAGGGCAGCACGTCATTGAACGACCACCCCGCGTTGCCCAACTGCCGCCAGTGATCGAAGTCCTGCGGCTGGCCGCGGACATAAAGCAGGCCGTTGATGGAACTGGATCCACCCAGGACCTTGCCGCGCGGCCAGCTGATGCTGCGTCCGCCGAGGCCCGGGTCGGGCGCGGTCTTGAAGCACCAGTCCGTCGCCGGATTGTTGATGGTCTTGAAGTAGCCGACGGGGACGTGAATCCAGGGATTTGTGTCGCGTCCACCGGCCTCCAGCAGAAGCACCCGCTTGGTCGGATCGGCGCTCAGGCGGTTGGCCAGAACGCAGCCGGCCGAGCCGGCGCCGATGACGATGTAATCATAGACCGGGGCTTCGGAGAGGGGGGAAGTCGCTTCGTCCATCGTGCTTCGTTGTGATCCTGATTGCGTTGGTTCGCGGCGGTGGGGCGACGGCATGGGGCCTGTGCGCCGCCTCGGAGGTGAGTGATGTCACGAAATCATCGTTGCAGATATCAACGATCTTTGCAATAATGATACTTAGAAGTCTCAATAATGATAATTTAATACGACTTCTCAATGGTCCCGGCGGCAATCGTGCACGGCAGGACCCCATGTTTGGGAGTGGAAGCATGAACAAAATCAAATCTCTATTTGCCGTGTTCGCCCTGATGGCGTTCGCGACGGTCGCGGTCTTCGCGCCCGGCACGGCCGAGGCCAAGAAGGTCAAGATCCGCGTGCAGTCGGTGATTCCGTCCAAGGCGGATGAAGTCACCATGTTGAAAGATTACGCCGCCAACGTCGCGGCGCTGACCAACGGTGAAGTCGAAATCGAAGTCCTGCCCGCGGGTGCCGTCGTCGGCGTCAAAGAAACGCTGGAAGCAGTCGACAAGGGCCTGATCGAAGGCGGGTTTGCCTGGACCCATTACTGGTCCGGCTATCATCCGGCCGCCATGTTGTTCGGGTCGCCCGTCGCGGGCGGCGGTGTCGGCATGGACAACATTGCCTGGGTCAGCTGGTACCAATACGGCGGCGGCCGCGCGCTTTATGAGCAGCTGTGGAAAGAGATGGGCATGAACATCAAGGGCTTCATCCTGCAGCCCGTGGGCCCGGAAGCCCTCGGCTGGTTCAAGGAGCCCATCAACTCCATGGCCGACTTCCGCAAGTACCGCTTCCGCACGCCTCCGGGCATTCCCGGTCAGACCTACAAGGACATCGGCGTCGCCTCGGTGGCCATGGGCGGTGGTGATATCCTGCCGGCCCTGGAAAAAGGCGTGATCGACGCCGCCGAATGGTGCTGCCCGAAACCGGACATGGTGTTCGGCTTTCAGAAGGTGCTGAAGCACTATTATCTGCAGGGTCTGCATCAGGTGGTCGTCAACGCCGATATGTACTTGAACGGCGACGTCTGGAAGAGCCTGACCCCGCATCAGCAGCAGGCGATGGAAATCGCCGCCGATGCCTCGCTGTCGCGCGCCATGAGCTGGCGTATTTATGAAAACGGTAAGGCGTTGAAGGAACTGGTGGAAAAGCACGGCGTTATCCTGCATGACACGCCCGCCGACTATTTCACCGAGTACATGGAAGCGGCCCGCAAGAGCCTGGAAAAGAACGCCGCCGAAAACGCGTTTTTCAAGAAGGTCTGGGATTCCCAGAAAGACTTTGCCGACATCGCGGTGCCGTTCTGGGCCGGGGCGCAAACGTCAAATGCCAACCTCGGCAACGCCTACGCCAACAGCAAGAAGAAAAAGTAGGCTAATCCTTCACTCATGACATCCGCCGGACGTTCGGGGGCGGGCGCCATTGCCCCGCCCCCGCATTGTCCGGCTGTGTCTTCCCGCGGAACCCTAAACGGAAAAGAAGGTTCGGATGGCTGATCACGACCCGAATCCCGGTGAATTGGATATCACCGATGAGCTGATCGCCGAGCGCCGGGGCGACCCGTCGGGCAAG
Source organism: uncultured Rhodospirillaceae bacterium (assembly GCA_963972065.1). Classification (GTDB taxonomy): domain Bacteria; phylum Pseudomonadota; class Alphaproteobacteria; order Rhodospirillales; family Casp-alpha2; genus UBA1479. The sequence goes on along the minus strand of CAXAVJ010000056.1, from coordinate 14,157 downwards.
ATGCCGGACGACATGCCCCACTGGATGGCGCTGACGATCACCGGCATCGACCGGTTCAGCCTATTCGTCGGCAATATTGTCTGTTGGCTGACGGTGCCGCTTTTCGCCGCAATGGTTTACGAGGTCGTGGCGCGTTACGTGTTCATCGCCCCCACCATGTGGGCCTATGACATATCGCGCATGCTGTACGGCGCCTTGTTCATGCTCGGTGCCGGCTACGCCCTGTCGAAGGGTGTGCATATCCGCGCCGATTTCCTTTACCGCCTGTGGCCGGAGAAAATGCAGGGCCGCATCGATCTCCTGCTTTATCTGGTGCTCTATTTCCCCGGCATGCTGGTGTTCCTCTACATGGCGACCGACTACGCCTCGCTGGCCTGGATTCGCGGCGAGAAGGGCATGGACACCGCCTGGATGCCGCATATGGGACCGATCAAGACGGCGCTGCCCGTGGGCATTGCGCTGCTGATCATTCAAGGCATATCGGAAACCCTCAAAAGCTACTACGCCGCGACTAAGGGAAGGTGGCCCTGATAATGGAAAATGAAATCCTGGGTCTTATTCTGATCGGGGTGATGCTGCTGGCGATTTTCGTCGGCTTCCCAATTTCCTTCACGCTGATCTTTCTCGGCTTCGTGTTCGGCTACATCGGGTTCGGCAAGGTCGTGTTCTACCTGATGACGTTCCAGTTCTCGAACGTCATGTTGGAGCAGACATTGGCGGCGGTCCCTCTATTCATATTTATGGGGATATTGATGGAGCAGGCGGGCCTGATGGAACGCCTGTTCGCCGCCGTGCAACTGATGTTGTCGCGCGTGCGCGGATCGCTCTATCTGGCCGTGTTGTTCGTATCAACGATCTTTGCCGCCGCGACGGGCATCGTTGGCGCCTCGGTCACGATCCTCGGCATCATGGCGGCCAAGACCATGAACAGGTCCGGCTACGACGTGCGACTGGCCGCCGGCACGATCACCGCAGGCGGAACGCTCGGCATCCTGATCCCACCCTCGATCATGCTGGTGGTCATGGGTCCGGTACTTGAGGTGCCGGTCACGGACCTGTTCGCCGCCGCGATCATCCCCGGCATCATGATGGCGTTCCTCTATGCCGTCTATGCCATCGGCCGCTGCATGATTAATCCGGCACTTGGGCCGGCACTGCCCATCGAAGACCGCGCGGGCAGCATGGGCGAGATTGTCCGGGAGTTCATTCTTGGTCTGGTGCCGCCGGCGCTTCTGGTGTTTTCGGCGCTTGGCTCCATCATGTTCGGCTTGGCGACCCCGACCGAAGGGGCGGGCTGCGGTGCCGCCGGCGCCTTGCTGCTGACGCTTGCCTATCGGCGGATGACCTTCAAGAAGTTCAGGGAAGCCCTGATCAAGACGCTGGAAATCTCAGCCCTGATCCTGATCCTGGTCGCGGCTTCCAACTTCTTCGGCGCGGTGTTCTCGCGGCTTGGTACGCCGACCATGCTGACGGAACTGCTGCTCGGCCTGGACCTGCCGCCCATGGTTTTGCTGGTCATGATCATGGCCCTGATCTTCCTGCTGGGCTGGCCGCTGGAATGGGTGCCGATCGTGCTGATCATCGTGCCGATCCTGTTGCCGTTGATTGAACAGCTTGGCTTCAATCTGGTGTGGTTCGGTATTCTGGTTGCGGTTAACCTGCAAACAGCTTGGCTATCGCCACCGGTGGCGCTATCAGCGTACTTCCTGAAAGGCGTGGTGCCGGAGTGGGATCTCAAGGACATTTACATCGGCATGATGCAGTTCATGGTGATCCAGTTGTTCGGTCTCATCCTGATCATGGTTTTTCCTCAAATCGCGTTGTGGCTGCCGGGCTACATCTACGGGGAATAGGTTCGGCGGCGGTGCTGCGTCGATTTCGGTTCATGCGGATGGCATAGTTGGTTATGGCGAACAACGGAGACGAAAAGGGTTCGCGGTCGATCCGTGCGCTGGAGATTGTCGAGGCCATGGTCGGCGAGGGCCGGCCGCTCAGCGCGGCCAAGATCGCCGACCTGACCGGGCTGCCCAAGGCGACGGTGCATCGGCTGTGCGCGTTGTTGACGGAAACCGGCTTTGTTACGCCGTCACCGTCCGGCGATGGGTTGAGCATCGGCCCCAGGCTGCGCGACCTTGCCATGGCGACCGTCGCCGTCGACACGGACTACAGCCAGCGCCACCGCATCCTGACCGATCTGTCGCAGGAAATCGGCGAGACCTGCAACTTCAACATCCCGATGGGCGGGGAGATGTATTACATCGACCGGGTGGAAACGAAATGGCCGCTGCGCACGCAGTTGCCCATCGGCTCTCGGGTGCCTTTGCATTGCACGGCCAGCGGCAAGCTCTATCTGGCCTCGCTGCCCGCCGGGCGACGCCGCCAGATGATCCAGGCCCTCGATCTGATCCCCCATACGCCGGGTACGATTACAGAACCGGATGCGCTGCTTGCCAACCTTGAAGCCATCCGCCGGGAAAAGGTCGGCACCGACAATCAGGAATTCATCGAAGGCATGGTCGCCGTCGCCGTGCCCGTCACCGACGCCAAGGGCCGCCTGGCCGGCACGCTTGCCTGTCATGGGCCGACCGTGCGGATGTCCATGGAACGGGCGCAGTCTTTCGTGCCGGCGCTGCGCCGTGCCGCGGCCATGCTGTCCCAGGTGGGCGGCGAGTTGGCCTCAGAATAGATCAAATATGGGGGGTGGGCAGAATACCTCTGCCTGCGTGAGGAAAGGTTGTCAGCTATCGGCGCGGCGGCGCTTCACCGTCGCCTGGTGGCCTTTCTTGCCCTTGGCCGTGATCTCGGCGCGCTGTGTCTGGGCTTCCCGCGATTCCTTGGTCTCTTCGCGGATCTTTTCCTGCATTTTCTTGTGCTTGGCATATTTCCGCTTGGCGACCAATTCGCGGTAGGCCTTCTTGTTCTTCGAAATTTTCGCCCAGAACAGGACCTGGGTGATGACGGAACCCATGAACCACAAGACCGGCATGGACAGCATGGTCGTGACCCAGAAGATGGCCTGGATGGCGTCGATCCGGCCGGTCACGTTCATGTGGTAATAGAAGATGACCGCGATCAGGCAGATTTCATAGAACAGCAGGACCCGGAAGCCGTTGGTTTCCTGAAAGGCGATGGGTTTCAGCGGGCCGCCGAATGCCTTGAAGATGCTGGACAGCATGCCGCCGATGACACTCGACAGCAACAGCACCAAACAGGTCGCGGCGACCAAGTCTGTATCTTTCGTGAACTTGAAGATTCCCAGCAGTGAATCTAGGTAACCCACGTCTCACCTCCCTACCCTCAGAAATTCCCCACCCCGGGTGATCTCGATTTTATGATTCATTGGTTAAGGGTTCACTTATAAAACCAATCTGTACGTATTTGTATTCGGTTTCTGTTTCGAAAGCCGCAAAAACCAACGCAAATTGTTTACATATCTACAAATGTGAATTTGCCGCTGGCGGGGAATTTCACCCGCCGGAGGCAGCTTTGCTGCGTACCAGTATAGAGAATCCGGCGAATCCGGCGCCGGCCAGGGCGAGCGCCGACATGGCCCAGAAGGCGCCGCCGCCCAGAGATGAGAACAGCAGTCCGGCGCCATAGGACGCAGCGCTCATGCCGACGCCAAGGGTAATGGCGAACAGGCTTTGCGCGGAGGCCGACAGGGAGGGGTCCACCCGCTCGGTGATCAGGTGGATGATGCCCAGGTGCGTCGCGCCGTAGCTGAGCCCGTGCAGGGCCTGTAGCAGGATCAGCCATTCCAGGTCCGTGGTCCCTGCCGTGCCGGCCCAGCGCAGGGTCGCGGCGGCGGCGCCGATGGCGATCATGCGGACCGCGCCGATGCGCCGCACGGTGGCGGCGGCAAAGGTGAACAGCAGGATTTCGGCGATCACGCCCTCGGCCCAAAGCGCGCCGATGACATCCGCCCCGTGGCCTGCCGCCAGCCAGTGGATGGAGCCGAAGTTGTAGTAGACCGCATGGGATGCCTGGATGCAGGTCGCCGCCGTCATCGCCGCCATGAGACCGGGCACGGCCATGATCTCGCGGAACGGCCGGCCGTCTTTTGCGGCGATCGGTGCGCGCGTGTCGGGCAGGGCAAGGGCGCAGAAGAAGGTCACGGCGATGGAGGCGAAGATGGACCAGTGGATCCAGTCCACGGGAGCATCGGTCAGAATCAGGCCCATCCCCCATGCCCCGATGATGAAGGTGATCGAGCCCCATAGCCGCACCCGGCCGTAGTCGAAGGGGACCCGTTGCCGGGTCAGCATGGTCAGGCTTTCCGTCAATGGCAGCACAGGACCCCTGCTGGCATAGAACACCACGGTGACCAGGATGATGGGCCAGAAACCCTCGGCCCAACGGAAGGCAAGGAAGGTCACGGCGCCAAGGAAGCAGAGCAGCACCAGGATGCGCTTGCGTTCGCCGGCACGGTCGGCAGCGCGGGCGAAGTAGGGCGTGACGGCCAGCCGGGCCAGGGTGCCTAGGGCGAATACCAAGCCGATCTGTTCCGCGTCCAAGCCCCGCTCCTTGAGCCACAGCGGCCAGAACGGCCCCATGATGCCCAGCGCCAGAAAGATGCCGCCGTAAAACAAGGCCAAGCGCAAGGGGGCCAGGCGCGGTGCGCCCGTGTCCGGCGTCATGGGCGGGACGCCGACGCGCTGTCGGCCAGATCTTTGAGATAGGAAAGGCTCTCCGTTGCCCGGACGCCGTACCAGGACAGCATCTCGCCATCAACCATCTGCGCCTTGTCGGCGTGGTCCGGGTGGTCGGCGCGGAAGGCTGCCAAGTGATCCTCGGTGAAGGGGAAGGGCTCCGACGAAAACAGCACCCGGTCGACATCGCCGAGAACGACGTCGGTCATCTCGATCTCCGGATAGCGCGCCGCCGCCGGCGGGGCCCAGGTGCGCCAGCCGATCAGGTCGAGGGTGCGCGCGATATAGGTGTCCGGGCCGACGGTCATCCAGGGCGCCTTCCAGATCAGATAGAGGACGCGGGACTCCGTCACGGGCCGGGCGGCGGCGATCGCCGCCAGGGCATCCTCGAAGTGCCTGGCTAAGTCATCGGCCGCGTCGGGGCGTCCGAACACATCGCCCAGCAGGCGGATCAGCGGGCCGTTGTCGGCGGGGGACAGGGGATGGGGGACCACGGGCACGATTCCCCGGGCCGCCATTTCATCGGCCATCTCTTTCGGGTTTTCATCGACGTTGAGGACCACATGGGTGGGGGCCGCCGCCGTAACCTTCTGCCAATTCACCTGCTTGGTGCCGCCGACGCTTTTGACCCCTTTGACCCTGTCCGCGGGATGGACGCAGAAGGCCGTGCGTCCGACGATATTGTCGCCCAGACCGAGCGCGAACAGGGTTTCCGTCAGGGACGGCACCAGGGACAGGATGCGGGCGTCGGGGGCAGGGGGATGGCGTCGTCCGGTCCAGTCGGTCAGCCGCGGCGCGGCGGATGACGGGATGGACGGCACGGATGCGGTCATGACGCCTCGTCCAGGGCTCCGTCGATGGTTTCCTGGGCGCTCAGCCATTGCTGTTCCGTTTCGGCCATCTTGTCCTTGGCCTTCTTATGGGCGAGTTGCAGGTCCATCAGCTTGGCCGTCGGCCCGTTGTAGATATCGGGATCGGCTAGTTTGGCCTCCAGGGCCGATATCTCCTGGGTCAGCTTTTCCATCTTGCGCTCGGCATCGACGACTGATTTGCGCAGGGCCGCCGTCTCCTCGCGCCGGCGGGCGCGTTCGCGGCGCAGTTCCTTTTTGTCGATCGGGGCGACGCTGTCGCCGTCCTTGGCGGCGCGGACTTCACGGCGGGCCAGGCGACGCTGTTCCATCAACAACCCGGCATAGGCATCCAGGTCGCCCTCGAAGGGCTTGCAGGCGCCGTCGGCAACCAGCCACAGGCGATCGCAGACAAGGTCGATCAGATGCGAATCATGGGTCACCAGGACGATGGCGCCGTCATATTCGTTCAACGCCTGGACCAGGGCTTCGCGGGCGTCAACGTCCAGGTGGTTGGTCGGCTCATCCAGGAACAGGATATGCGGCGCTTCGGTGCTCATCAGCGCGAACAGAAGCCGCGCCTTCTCGCCGCCGGACAGGACCTCGACCTTGCTGTTGGCGAGGTCACCGGAAAACCCGAACCGGCCCAGGTGGGACCGCACCTTGGTTTCCGTCGCCATGGGCATGATCCGCGCCATGTGCTGGAACGGGGATTCATTCAGGTTCAACTCTTCCTGCTGATGCTGGGCGAAATAGCCGATCTTCAGCTTGGAGGACTTGACGATCTTGCCGGCCTGCGGTTTCAGGCGGTCGGCCAGCATCTTGATCAGGGTCGATTTGCCGTTGCCGTTGGCGCCGATCAGGCCGATGCGGTCGTCCATGTCGATGCGCAGGTCCAGATTCTTCAGAATCGGCTCGGCGCCATAGCCGACGCTGACCTCGTCCATGGCGATCAGGGGCGGGGACAGAGGGGTGGGGTCGGGGAAGTTGAAGGTTGTCGTCTTATCCTCGACGACCGAAGCGATGGGCTCCATGCGGGCCAGCATCTTCATGCGGCTTTGCGCCTGCTTGGCCTTGGTCGCCTTGGCGCGGAACCGGTCGACGAAGGATTGGATGCGGCGCTGCTCGGACAGTTGCTTGGCCTGCAGTTTGACCTGCTGGGTCATGCGTTCGCGGCGCGTGCGCTCGAACCGGTCATAATTGCCGGCATAGCGGGTCAGTTTCAATTCGGACAGATGGGCGATCTCGTCGACGACCTTGTTGAGCATCGTGCGGTCGTGGCTGATAACCAGCAGCGTGCCCGGCCAGGACGCCAGATAGGTTTCCAGCCACATCGCCGCTTCGAGGTCCAGGTGGTTGGTCGGTTCGTCCAGCAACAGAAAATCAGGCCGCGAAAACAGCGTCGCCGCCAGCGCCACGCGCATACGCCAGCCGCCGGAAAATTCGCTACAGGCACGGGCCTGGGCCGCTTCATCGAAGCCGAGCCCGGACAGGATGCGGGCGGCGCGGGCAGGAGCGGTCTGAGCATCGATATCGGCGAGGCGGTTGTGGATGTCGGCGATCCGCATCGGGTCCTTCACCGTCTCGGCCTCGGCCAAAAGGGCGCTACGCTCCGTGTCGGCGGCCAGCACGGTGTCGAGCAGGCTGGTCGCCCCCGAGGGTGCTTCCTGCGTCACCGTGCCGATGCGGGCACTGGGGCGCACGCGCACGGAACCTTCGTCCGGATGGGCCTCGCCCAGGATCATTCGGAACAAGGTCGTCTTGCCGGTTCCGTTGCGTCCGACAAGGCCCATCTTCCTGCCCTGGGGCAGGTGCAATGTGGCCTTTTCGAACAGCACGCGGCCGCCCAGGCGAAAAGTCATGTCGTTTACATGCAGCATAGGCGGGGTGATAGCACGGGCCGCGCGCGGTGGAAACGTCCCGTGACGGGGTCAGGCGGTGATTTGAAACAGGAGGGGAGAATAAAATGCCGGGCCGCGGTTGGTGGGGGGAGGAGGAGCCGCGGCCCGGCACATGTACCGAAAGACATGACTATGGGGGGAGAGGAGGATCAGCCTTCCGGTACAAAACGAAACGGGTTCGGAAAAGTGCGCTAATCTTGTGGAACGGCCCCCTAATGCTCCTTCGTTCCTATACAGTAATTTCCAGTATCGCGAGGGTTTCGTCAATAAGTCTAAAGGCTAGTGGATCAATATGGCATAGTTGGTGGAACATAAGGATAAGCGACAATAAATGTCTAAATTTCGATACATTCATAGGTTGATTTTCTGAGGTTTCGCGGCCCGATCCGATGGGGTTCGTGTCGCATTGGGCAAATTTAAAATCAATTTTTTGATCGCGTTTTCTTGAACAAATCGAAAATCACGATTACATCAAGCGTATGAGCACTCGGCTTCCGACCTTACGCCAACTGCAATACCTCATCGCCGTCGCGGAGGACGGGCATTTTGGCCGCGCCGCTGAACATTGCTTCGTCACGCAGTCGACCCTCAGCGCCGGTATTCAGGAACTGGAATCGATCTTGGGTGTGACCGTCATCGAGCGTACCAAGCGCCGGGTCGCGGTGACGCCGCTGGGGCTTGAACTGGTCGCCCGCGCGCGCCGCGTTCTGGCCGAGGTCGACGACATGACCGTGACGGCCAAGGCGAGCACACGGCCGCTGACCGGCCTGCTGCGCCTGGGGGCGATTCCCACCATCGGGCCCTACGTCCTGCCCAAGGTGTTACCGCCGCTGCGCGCATCCTATCCCGAACTGCGCTTGTTCCTTCGCGAAGACCGCACCGCCCACCTGGTCGAGCAACTGGTCGGCGGCGCATTGGACGCGGCGCTGATCGCGCTGCCTTATGACACGGCGGATCTGGAGCACATGGTCCTGGCCGACGATCCGTTCTGGCTGGCCGTGCCGCGGGGGCATCCTTTGGCCGAGGCCAAGGGCGCGGTGGCGCCGGATGTGCTGGATTCCGATGATCTTCTGTTGCTGGAGGATGGTCATTGTCTGCGTGATCATGTGCTGTCCGCCTGCCGCCGGCAGGCTGCACCCGGCCGCGCCGGTACGTTCCAGGCGACCAGCCTCTACACCCTGGTCGAACTGGTGGCAGGCGGATTCGGCACAACTTTGTTGCCGGGTGTGGCGCTGCAATCGGACCATATAAAGGCCGCCGATGTCGTGCTTCGACCGCTGGCCGGCGGGGTGGGGCGGCAGATCGCCTTGGTGTGGCGGCGCAATTCGGCCCGCCGGTCCGAATACAAGCTGCTCGGACAGTTCCTTAAAAATCAACTGTCTCCGGGCAAAGCTGACTAGCCGGCGACCAAAGAGCACGAATACGTCGCCCCTTTTCCTTGCATGGCGGGGCGGGAGGGACTATAACCCGCGCCGTTTCCGGAAAACCCTTGGGGTGCCCGGAATTTCGGATGCCGAAAACCCGGCCCAAGGATGCCGTGGACGGCCAGACAAAAAATTACCGACAACAGAAACCAGCCGAACGAACAACCATACAAGGGGATCGACCATGGCTCTTGAGCGTACGCTCTCCATCATTAAACCCGATGCCACCCGCCGCAACCTGACCGGCAAGATCAATGCCCGGTTCGAGGAATCGGGTCTGCGCATCGTCGCCCAGCGCCGCGTGCGCCTGACCAAGGAACAGGCGGAAGGCTTCTATGACGTGCACCGCGAACGGGCGTTCTTCAACGATCTCGTCGCCTTCATGACCTCGGGCCCCGTCGTGGTTCAGGTTCTCGAAGGGGACAACGCGGTCGTCCGCAACCGCGAGATCATGGGTGCGACCAACCCGGCCAACGCCGACGCGGGCACCATCCGCAAGGATTTCGCCGAAAGCATCGAGGCGAACTCGGTTCACGGTTCCGACTCGGCGGAAAACGCGGCCAAGGAAATCCGCTACTTCTTCGCGGAACTGGAAATCGTCGGCTAACCCTTCGGGTTCAGCAACGCGCTTTCTTGAGCGACCGCGCCGGTAATCACGGCGCGGTCGTTTTCGTCTATGGTGACCCGGCCCTCGGCGATCAGGCGCACGGCCAGCGGATAGATATCGTGTTCGCGCTCCAGCACCCGGGCGGCCAGGCTGTCCGGCGTGTCGTCGGGATGCACGGGCACCACGGCCTGCACGATGATAGGCCCCGTATCCATTTCCTTGCGCACGTAATGCACGGTGCAGCCGGCGAACCGGGCCCCCCGCGCCAATACCCGTTCCTGCACCCCCAGGCCCTTGAAGGCCGGCAGCAGCGACGGATGGATGTTGATCATCCTGTCGCGCCAGTGGTCGACGAATGCGTCGGACAACAGGCGCATGAACCCGGCAAGACAGACCAGTTCCGTTCCCGCCGCTTCCATGGCGGCCGTCATCTCAGCATCGAAGGCCGCGCGGTCGGCGAATTCCTTGTGATCGATGACGCGGGTCGGGATGCCGGCCGTGGCGGCGCGCTCCAGCCCCATGGCGCCCGGCCGGTTGGACAGCACCAGGATGATCTCGGCGGGAAAGGCAGGATCGGCGGTCGCGTCGATCAGGGCCTGCAGGTTCGATCCCCGCCCGGAAATCATGACGGCGAGTTTCAGGCGGCTCATGCCGCGCCCCAGGCCTCGTCCAGATTACCGACGTGGACATCCTCCGGTCCCTCGGCCTTGACGACCAGGCCGATGGTGAACACGTCCTCGCCCGCAGCCCGGAACAGGCCTTCCAGGCGTTCGGCCTGATCGGCATCGACGATCACCACCATGCCGACGCCGCAGTTGAAGGTGCGCAGCATTTCATGGGGCGTGATGCCGCCCGCCGTCCGCAGCCAGGAAAACACGGGCGGCAGAGGCCATGCGGCGGCATCCAGGTCGACGCCCAGGCCGTCCGGCAGGACGCGGGGAATGTTTTCCAGCAATCCGCCGCCGGTGATATGGGCGAACGCCTTCACGCCGCCGTGGGATGGGCCGGAGCGGATCGCGTCCAGGCAGGATTTCACGTAGATTCGCGTCGGCGTCAAAAGAGATTCGGCCAGGGTGACGCCGTCCTGGAACGGGGCCGGGGCGGCGAAATCGGCGCCCGCCCGTTCGGCCACCTTGCGGACCAGGGAAAAGCCGTTGGAATGCACGCCCGAAGACGCCAGGGCCAGCACCACGTCGCCTTCGGCGACATCCGTGCCGGTCAGTTCCTGGCCGCGTTCGACCGCCCCCACGGCGAAGCCCGCCAGGTCATAATCTCCGGCCGCGTACATGCCGGGCATTTCCGCCGTCTCGCCGCCGATCAGGGCGCAGCCGGCCTGCCGACAGCCGTCGGCGACGCCGGCAACGATCACCGCCGCGGCTTCGGGCGCCAGCTTGCCGGTCGCGAAATAATCCAGGAAAAACAAGGGCTCCGCCCCCTGAACCACGAGGTCGTTGACGCACATGGCGACCAGATCGACGCCGACGCCGGCGTGGCTGTCCGCGTCGATGGCGATTTTCAGCTTGGTGCCGACGCCGTCCGTGGCGGCGACCAACACCGGGTCCTGATAGCCGGCGGCACGCGGATCGAAGAATCCGCCGAATCCACCGAGCCCGCCCATGACGCCCGGACGGTTCGTGGATTTGGCCATCGGGCCGATGGCGGAGACCAGCGCATTGCCGGCGTCGATGTCGACGCCCGCGTCGCGGTAGCTGAGGCCCGCGCCGTGTTTTTCCGTGTCGCTAATCCCTTCCTCCCTCGGTCGGGTGTGCTAGATTGTGCGCCGTTCGGGACCGGCCCAAAACGCGGGCGGGTCCGACGGTGTCGATGGAGGCGAAGATACTTAATCCCCGGCGGTTTGCAACGCACGATTGGTGCCTTGGCGCGCGTGGCTGGGCTGCTCCGGCCGCGGTGCTCTGTCTTCTGCTGGCCGTGCTGGCGCCCCATGGCGCGCGGGCCCAGATCGCCAATCCCTACGAGGTCAAGGGTGTGGCCGTCGACGTAACGGCCGAAACCGCGTCCGCCGCCCGGGCACAGGCGCTGCGCGAAGGCCAGCAGCGCGCCATGACGATCCTTCTGGAACGCATGACCCTGAAGTCCGATTATCCGCGTCTGCCGGCCCTGTCGCCCGAGGAAATCACCGAATACATGCAGGACTTTTCCGTGGCCGAGGAAAAGACCTCCGCCGTGCGCTATCTGGCCAAGCTGAACTACCGCTTCCGGCCGGGCGAGGTGCGCGAGCTGTTGCGCGCCTTCAACATTCCCTTCGCGGAAACGCCGTCCAAGCCGGTGCTGGTTCTGCCGGTGCTGCGCCGCGCCGGGGCATTGCTGTTGTGGGACGACCCCAATCCCTGGCGCGCGGCCTGGCAGCAGCGTTCGAGCCAACTGAGCCTGGTGCCGACGGTCCTGCCCTTGGGCGATCTTGCCGACGTCGCGGCGATCGGCGTCGATCAGGTCGTGCAGGGCGATCAGCAACGCCTGCAGGCCATGGCCAAGCGGTATGACGCGGGCAGCGTCGCCGTCGCCTTCGCGTCGATCCGCCATGACCCGGCGCGCTCGCTCTGGGTGCTTGACGTGACCCTGACCCGCTACAACCTGACCATTGATCCGCAGACCACGGTCGTCACCTATGTTTCCGAATTTGGCGAGACGGCGGATTCTCTGCTGGCCCGCGCGGCCAAACTGGTCACGTCTTTGATCGAAGATAACTGGAAGCGCGACAACCTTCTGTCGTCGTCCCATCAGGAAGCCATCGCCGTGCGCATCCCCATCACGGACCTGCGCGATTGGCTGGACATGAAAACCCGCGTCCATTCCGTCGCCGTCGTGCGCGAGACGGAACTGGTTCAACTGTCGCGGGCCGAGGCCCAGGTCATCCTGCATTACATCGGCGATATCGGTCAGTTGATCATCGCCCTGGAACAGGCGGACCTTGCCTTGCGCGGTGAGGGTGACCAGTGGACTCTCGAGAAACTGCGCGGCGGGAAAAAAGCCGGATGAGCCGCGAGGCGCGCATGGCCTATTGGCTGATCGGCCTCATCGTCGCGGGGGTTCTGATTCATCTGCTGAGCGCCATCCTGCTGCCCTTCGTCGCCGGCATGGCGGTGGCCTATTTTCTCGACCCCGTCGCCGATCGGCTGGAAGCCAAGGGTCTGTCGCGGGCGTTGGCGACGACCGTTATCACCATTGCCTTCTTCGCCGGCGTCGCCGGTGTCATCGCCGTGCTGCTGCCACTGTTGCAGCATCAGGTGGTCGGTCTGGTCAAGCTGGCGCCCGAGGTCTTCGCCCATTTCCGCGCCTGGGTCGAACCCTTCCTGGCCGATCTGCAACTGCACCTGCCGGCCACCGACAGCCAGGATCTGCGTGATGCCGCCGGCAAGTACGGATCGAAGGTGATCCAATGGATCACCAACCTGCTTGGCGAGATCTGGAGCGGCGGGCTCGCGTTTCTCAACGTCCTGTCCCTGGCCCTCATCACGCCTATCGTGTCGTTCTACCTGCTGCGCGAGTGGGACCAGATCGTCGCCTGGGTCGATTCCTATCTGCCGCGCGACGCGGCCCCGGAAATCCGTGAACAGGCCCGCCGGATCGACGAAACCATGGCGGGGTTCATTCGCGGTCAGGCCAGCGTATGTCTGACCCTGGCGGCGTTTTACGGCATCGGGCTGACCGTGGTGGGGCTGAATTCGGGGCTGTTGGTCGGCGTCGCCGCCGGGGCCGTGTCCTTTATTCCCTATTTCGGGGCGGCGACGGGGATCACCGTCGGTTTGGCCATCGCCTTCTTCCAGTTCGGATTGGACAATTGGGGCCCCATCGCCGCCGTGGCCGGGGTGTTTCTGGTCGGCCAGACGCTTGAAAGCTATGTCCTGACCCCGCGTTTCGTGGGCGACCGGGTCGGCCTGCATCCGCTTTGGATCATCTTCGCCCTGATGGCGGGGGGCGCGTTGTTCGGTTTCACCGGTGTGTTGTTGGCCGTGCCGGCGGCGGCCGTCATCGGCGTGCTGATCCGCTATGCCCTCGGCCGCTACAAGAAAAGCACGTTCTACGATCACGAGGCGGGAGGCGGCGGCACTTGAGCGGCCCGCGCCAAATCCCCATCCCTTTCGAGCACCGCCCGGCCCTGGAACGCGACGATTATCTGGTCACTCCCGCCAATGCCGAGGCCGTCGCCTGGATCGACCGCTGGCCCGATTGGCCCGGCCCGCTTTTGGCCGTGTGGGGCCCCGAGGGCTGCGGCAAAAGCCATCTCGCCCAGGTGTTTCTGGCGCGCACGGGCGGACGGCTTCTGACTGTGCCTGACGCGATCGCGGTCGAGACCGGCGGCGCATATGTCATCGAGGATCTCGACCGGGCCGAAACCCTGGACGAAGAAGCCCTGTTCCACCTGTTCAACGCGCTCAAGTCGGTGGAAGGCCGCATCCTGGTCACCGCCCGCACGGCGCCCGCGCGCTGGTCCATCGTGCTCGCCGATCTGGCGTCGCGGTTGAAGGGATCACCCGCGGTCGAGATCACGGCTCCCGACGACGCGCTTCTTGCAGCCCTGTTGGTCAAGCATTTTTCGGACCGGCAATTGCGCGTGGATGCGGAGGTCGTGGCCTACATGGTTCCGCGCATGGACCGTACCTTCCAGGCGGCGGCAGACCTGGTCGCCGCCATCGACGCCGAGGCGCTGGCGCGCAAGCGGGCCGTCACTGTGCCGCTTGTGCGGAAGGTTCTTGAGGCGGAGTGAAC
>CAXAVJ010000055.1:0-23131 GCA_963972065.1 uncultured Rhodospirillaceae bacterium | reverse complement strand
CCGACCCGCCCGCAGCCGCATGCCCGCCGGGTGAATCGGATCAGCCGATAACAGCCTATAAACAAAGGTTTGTTATGAAAAGCTAAAGTTTCGTGGCCGCTGTTTGCTGCGCAGATAGGGGCCCGCCTCTTTTCGAACCGGGGAAACTGGCCCATAAGACGGTTTCGTTCGCCACCGCCTCCGTATGGATTCAATGGAAAGAGGTTCCGTGCCGCTCACCATCTTCCGCAGTGCGCCGCTTGCGATGATTGCTGTTCTGGTCGTCGTCAAGCTCTGCTTTCTCGTTTCCATCGGGCCTGTTTTCACGCCCGACAGCGGGGATTACGCGCGGTTCGCGGATTTGATTGTCGGCGGCGGCGAATGGGTCAACCACCTGGACCTGAAAGCGGAGCTGATCTCGCTGACGGCCTTCCGCGCAATCGGGTACCCAGCTTTTCTTGCCCTCTGCAAACTGTTGGCCGGCGACGCCTGGGCCTGGCTGGCGGTCGCAGCGCAGATGGCACTGTCCGTGTTCACGACCACCCGACTTTACGTCTTTGCCCGCACCCTAACCGACCGGCCTTTGTTGGCCGTACTCGCGGCGGGCGGTCACGCAATCGCCCAGGCGTTTTATCTCGATCAATGCATCCTGACCGACAGTCTCAATGCCAGTATCGTTCTCTTGGCCGCGACCATCACGGCGCAAGGAATCCTTCGCCGATGCCCGCCAACATTGTGGGATGCTATGCTCTTTGGTTGTCTGCTGCTCGCTGCGTTCACGATGCGCGAAGCCGGCATGATCCTGCAAATTACCCTTTGGCCACTGCTGGCTTTTCGATGTTTGGCTACCGGTGCCAATCTCGGCCGGACGGCGCTTGTTGTCGCCGTGGCCGCTCTTCCCGTTTTTGCTGGTGTGCAGATCTACAAGTCATGGAACCAGATGCGCACGGGCGAACGCTTCGTAACGACCGGGGGCCAGACAGCGCTCTTCCGCCCCGCCCTGGACCTGTACCGTCGCGGCATCCCGGTGTTTCGTGAGGATCCATTGCTCGGGGATGCGTCTGCGCTGGACGGCCCGACATTCGAGACCCCGGGACAGGCCTTCGCGCAGATCAACGGACATCTTGCGCAGACCCACAACATGACGCCGCTGTCCATCGCCCGCTATGGCCAATCCATGTATCTGCGACATTGGCTGAACTACCCGGTGGAGCGGGCGCAAATCTTGCTGTCGAAGTTCGACCGCGCCATCGCCTACATGCTGATCATGCCCGTCGTCGCGCCGGAACGGCTCATCCTTTGGTCCGGCGACCGCACACCGTTGCCGACCTCCAGTGAATTGCGCCGCACCATCCTGGACGAAGGGCGCTTGGACCTTGCGGCGGCGTTAGCATTACGAACTCTGGCCCGTGTACTTTCAGCCGTCGTCATGACCGCCTTCTTCCTGTTTGTCCCCATTGTCTTCCTGCGCGCCCTGAAGACGGCCGCCGGCCGGCCGGCGGCCATGTCATCTGGTATCGTTGCCATGGGAGGACTCTGGTTGTTCGCCCTCGGCTATTTTATCGCCTATGGTGCCGTCCACTTGGAAGAACGCTATCTGATGCCGGTTACGCCCTTTGTGTTCATTTGCGGCCTTGCCATGATTGCGTCATCATTCTCGCGCGCGGTCGCTTTTTGGAAGACCATCAGTAGCAAGGGGGGCCACGATGTCTGAACAAGTCAAACCGTCCGCCGCGCCAGTCTGTGCCCTATCCGTGGTCGTCCCGTTCTTCAATGAGGAAGCCTGCGTCGACGATCTTTACGCAGAACTTGCCACCGTCTTAAAGGGCTTGGGCACGAACCACGAGATGGTGTTCGTAAATGACGGATCACAAGACAGGACCGAAGAACGCCTGAGGGCGATTGCTGCCAAGGACCCGCATGTCAAGGTCGTCAGCCTGTTGCGCAATTACGGGCAGACGGCAGCCATGGTCGCCGGATTTGACCACGCATCCGGCGCGGTTATTGTTACCCTCGACGGTGATGGCCAGAACGATCCGATAAACATTCCGCGCCTTCTCGAAGAATTGGATAAAGGGGCTGATGTCGTCAGTGGCTGGCGCGTCGACCGGCAAGACGCGGCACTGACACGCAAGTTACCCAGTGCCATCGCCAATTGGCTGATCTCCAAGGTATCCGGCGTAAAGCTGCATGATTACGGATGTTCTTTGAAGGCCTACCGCCGCAGCATCATCCAGGACGTCCGCCTTTATGGCGAAATGCACCGGTTTATTCCAATCTATACGGCATGGCAGGGCGGACGCATCGTGGAAGTGCCGGTCACGCACCGGGCCCGCAACAGCGGCGCCTCGAAATACGGTCTCAACCGGATATTCAAGGTGCTGCTCGACCTGCTCCTGGTGTCGTTTCTGGAACGCTACATGACCAAGCCGATCTACGTGTTCGGCGGCCTGGGGTTTCTGTCTCTGTTCATCAGCGCCTGTACCGCCGCATGGGCGATCTGGCTTAAGGTTGTCGATGGCGTGCATTTCATCAAGACACCCCTACCCATGCTGACCGGTACATTTTTCACAACAGGCGTTCTCTGCGTTCTCATGGGGTTGCTGGCGGAAATTCTCGTGCGAACCTATTTCGAAGCGCAGGACAAACGCGTCTATCAGGTTCGCGCCGCCAAAACCCTAAGCAACGACTGAGGCCTCAGCAGTGTGCGGTTTGCATGGCTTCATCGGCCCCGGTGACGAAAACGACCTAGCCCGCATGGGCGCCGCCATCGCACATCGCGGACCCGATGGCGCGGGTGCCAAGATTTTTCATGATGACGCCGTCTTCCTGGGCCACCAACGCCTGGCCATCGTGGATTTGGCAGGCGGTGCGCAGCCAATGTCCGACAAGGAAGAAACGGTCTGGGTCACGTTCAATGGTGAAATTTACAACCATCTCGAACTGCGTGACATATTGAGCCGCCGTGGACATGTCTTCCACACGAGCCATTCAGACACCGAGGTTCTCATCCATGGCTGGAAGGAATGGGGGGAAGACCTGCCGCGCCATCTTAATGGCATGTTTGCCTTCGCCGTATGGGACCTGAGAACGCGGTCCCTGTTTCTGGCGCGCGATCGGTTCGGCGAAAAACCGCTCTATTGGGCGCAGCAGAATGATCTGTTCTTGTTCGCGTCCGAACTAACGTCCCTATGCGCGCACCGGTCCTTCCGGACGACCCTCGATCCCCTATCCATCAAGAAGTACTTCGCATACGGATTCATTCCGTCACCCAAGGCGGCTTACCTCAACACGCACAAACTGTCGCCGGGTTCTTGGCTGCGGTTCGACGCAACCACGGGTGCATTGCGCCGCGGAACGTACTGGCGCTATCAGGTGCAACCCGATTCGAATCCTCCCAGCCTCGACGAGGCTGCTGAGCACGTCCGTCATCTGCTGTTCCAGTCCGTACGCCGCCGCCTGATGAGCGACGTTCCCTTGGGCTTGTTCCTCTCGGGCGGCGTCGATTCAAGCGCGGTCGCAGCGGCCATTGCCGCGCTCGGGCGGACTTCTGATTTCGACGCCTTCGCCATCGGGTTCACCGAAAGCAGTTTCGACGAAAGCCGTCACGCCCGCCGCGTGGCAGACCATCTTGGGACACGCCTGACCATAGAAATGCAGGACATGGGCCGGGCGCAAACCCTAATTCCCGGCGTCCTTGATGCCCTTGACGAACCCCTCGCGGATGCTTCGCTGATCCCGACATCGCAGCTTAGCCAATTCGCCCGGCGATCAGTGACCGTCGCTCTGTCCGGCGACGGCGGAGACGAACTGTTCGCTGGGTATGACCCGTTTCTTGCTCTGCGCCCGGCCGCGGTCTATCACGCCCTCGTGCCCCGCCCCGTCCACCGCCTTTTCCGCTGCCTGGCCGACCTTCTTCCCATCTCGCAAAAGAACATGAGTCTTGATTTCAAACTGCGGCGGACATTGCAGGGTCTCGAGTACGGGCCGGCATTATGGAACCCCGCCTGGCTCGCGCCGCTTGAAGCCAACGACATCGCCGACCTGTTCAACGAACCCGTCAGGCCCGATGATCTGTATTCCGAAGCAATCGACCTTTGGCAAAGTTCCGACAACCCATCCGCCGTTGATCGTTCCATGGAGTTTTTCGGAAATTTCTACCTGTCCGACGGCGTCCTCACGAAGGTCGATCGCGCGTCCATGGCGCATGGGCTGGAAGTTCGCGCGGTATATCTCGATAACGACCTTGTCGACTTCGTTCGCCGCCTGCCGGCGGACTACAAGTTATCGGCCAACCGGCGCAAAATTGTGCTCAAGAAGGCTCTTGAGGGCCTCCTGCCGAACGACATCCTAAACCGCCCGAAAAAAGGGTTCGGCATTCCGCTGCAAACTTGGCTGAACCACATCGACTTCGATACGCAGACCGGTGGTCTGTCTACCCTCGATTCCAAGGTCGTTGATGCGCGTATTACGGCACATCGCGCCGGACGCGCCGACCATCGCCTGTTTCTATGGTCCTGGCGGGCCCTGCAACCGTTTCTGAACCCCGCACGCGCGGCCTCGTGATGGCCGCAACCACACGCAGTTCCGGAGTTCGCTTTCTACGGATAATCATTGCCGCCAGTGTATGGGCGGCGCTGATCTGGTTCTTCGTCCGTACGTTCGACGGAATGCCCACCGCCATACACTGGCAGCAAGTGCTGACCCCATCGGCGCTCGGGGCGCTCGGGGCGTTCGCAGGATTGTTCGCTGCCGCCATGTGGTTACGGACAATACGTTGGCGCGGTCTATTGCCCAAACACCTGCGCCGTCGCCCCGGCATGTACGGCGTGTTTTCCTGGGCCTTTCTGGTGGCTTCCATCGCGCCTTTCCGCAGCGGCGAGTTGATGCGGCCGGCTTGGGTGCGGCGGCAGGGCGGCTCCTTTATGGAAGCAACCGGCACGGTGATTTCGGAACGGCTAGCCGATCTCGTGCCGTTGGGCGGCATGCTCGCCGTTGCCGCCACCCAGGCACCGGCTGCGGCAGAGATCATAAGCCCGCGGCTTTCTCCTGCATTCAGCGATTGGATTGGTCCGGCAGTCTTCGCCTTGCTACTCATTTCACACTTGGCAATTACGGCAGGGGCGACACGCCTCGGCCGCCACCGGCCGGCATCCGGCACGGATAATAATGCCGCTGGACGGATTGAATTGCTTCTAAGTGGACTTCGTTTCGCCGCCCGACCCATGCCTTATGTGAGGCTCATGGGCCTGACGATGCTCATCTGGGCCGGCCTCGGGCTCGGCTATGCTGTGGTCTTCAGTACGCTGATCCCCGGTCTGCCTTGGATTGCCGGTATCGGCGCCCTGGCCCTCGCCAACCTGGCCGGTCTGCTTTGGATCAGTCCAGGAAACGTCGGGCCTTACGAAGCGGCGGTAACAATGGTTTTGACCGGCTACGGCGTTGCCCCGCAGGAGGCACTGGTTGCCGCAATAACATTGCATACGATGATCCTGATCGCGACCTGTGCACTTGGTTTGGCCGGGCGTCTGGATATGGTTCGCCGGGGCGCCAGCCCCGTAGGTCTGGTATAGAAAGTCCTTATGATATCGACACCAGAAACATCCGTCGGGTCGTCATCGCCGTTCCGCCTGTTGACCGGCTGCCCCCGTTCGGGAACAAGTCTTCTTGCGAGCGAGTTGATGCGCCGCTACGACATCGCAATTCCGTTCGAGACCCACTTCATCCCTGTGTTTCATCGTTGGAGATGGCTGTACGGCGACTTGTCGCAGAAACAGAACCGGGGGGCGCTTTTGGCCGACGTCTATCGGTTCACGCGAATCTGGCTGGCCGCATCAAAAACCTTCGATCTAGAGATGATCACCCGCGCCTCGATCCTATCGACTGAGGATCAAGCCGCCGATATCGTCTCGGAATCTCATGATTTTTCTTCGCTCATGCACGCCCTGTTCGCCGCCTTCGCGCAGCGACAAGGCGCCGACTCCTATGCCGACAAGTCGTCGTTCTTTGCACCCGTCCGTCCAAGCCGCTTGGCAGCGGCGCTAGGGCCGGTGAAGGTTGTCGCCGTCGTGCGTGACGGCCGTGATGTGTTCCTGTCATCGGCCCGGACCTGGTTCGGCACGGCCAATGCCGTCCAGGCGGCACGCCTGTGGGCCCGCCATATTTCGATGAACGACGCTTGGGCCGATATTAACGGCGTGTCATTGTTTACCTTGCGCTACGAAGACCTGGTCGAGAATCCGGATGAACAGCTTGCCGCCGTCGCACGGTTTCTGGATTTGGCGCCGCTGCGAACACCGAAGACACCATTCTTGGCGGAGGCCATGGCCTCCGCGCCGGAACATGCGCGCCTGAGCCAGGCAGTCGGACCCGATTCCGTCAATCGAAACCAGCGCGAATTGGCCCCCTGGCAACACGATGCATTCGCCTATTTCGCAGGTAACGCCCAAAGACTTTGCGGTTATTCGACGCCAGGGTCGGCGCCACGTCTCACGGCCCGTATGACTTGGGCCTTTCTATCCGGCCTAACTCCCAACCCTGCACGTTTGGCCAAATCCGCCCTACCGATTATATTCGCATGCGGCGGTCGCGCCTTCTTAGGCCGCTCAAGTCGTTGACGCCGCCTTGGCCCGCGCCAGCCAGTCCTGCATGCCGCGCGGCAGCACACGGATCATTTTTTTCCGCAACTGAAACAACTTTGGGCTGACGTCCAGGATCGGCCGATTGTCTGGAATTCGTGTCGCCTGGACATCTGGCGCAAGGCGTAACGATCCAGCGTCGTTGGCATACAGAACCATGTTATAGCGGTACCAATAGGACACATCAGCCAGATCCTGAATTTCCGGCCGCACGGCATCGTAGGCATCGAAACCATGCGCCCGGAACAAGCTACGCCACGTCTCATAAGGGCGTTCATTGATATGGTTCAGACCTCCCTGCCCGGGCGGGGCCGCGCTGAACAGCACAATGTCCGCATGCCGTGTCAGACTGGCAACGAAGTCCGCACTGCGTTCGGGTTTCAGGTGTTCGGCAACCTCGAAGCTGTGAACAAGATCAAACCGCCGCGCCAAATTAATGTCGCCGTTCATGTCCATTGCATGAAACTGATCCCGTGGGATCAACAACGAATCTGGATCGACGTAGGATCCGTCGATCCCGGCGACATTGGTAACGCCTGCCGCCCGCCACGCGGCAAGCCAGGTGCCGCGAGCGCAGCCAAAATCAGCGACAGACGTAACGCCCTTCACCATCCGCGCCAGGATCGGCACGACAGCTGCCGCAGAGTCCCTGGACAGTGCATCCGTATAGGAAAAGAACTGATCGCCGTAAACGGCACCGCTGGGGTGGGTGGAGGACATTTGATCCGTCCGGCGGTTTCTAGAGGTAGGGTGCACCCGAAACCTTAATCTTTACTCGCCCATGAACCAAGCAGTTTGGCCGCCTGGCGCCAAGCAGATCAAGGCCTACATCAGTCAGATGCCGACGCTCGTTTCACCTGCGCCACACGCAATCATGAGAATGTTGGGAAAATGGAGCGGGCGATGAGATTCGAACTCACGACTTCAACCTTGGCAAGGTTGCGCTCTACCCCTGAGCTACGCCCGCGTCGCTATAAGCGAGGGAGGGATATATACGGGAAGGCAGGGCGAATGCAAGGCCCTAAAACAAACTAATGTCCGTTCGGGCCGCCCCTTGGTACTCCCTGGCCACGGCCATCCGGCATCGGAAACCACATCAGGCCGCCTAATCCGCCCGCAAGCCTTGCAGCGGGCGGGACAAACAGCCATCTTTGGGACAGATTGCGGCCCCGGCAGGCGGCCGGACACCCTTAACAGAAACACGACGGAACTTCGGCATGGCTTTCATTCTCAATCCCGACGGCACGACCACCCCCAAACCCGACGGCCAGGCCCTCACCGGCGACGCCACGCCGCCCGCGGGTGGTGACGGCGCCCTGATCAAGGATTCGGACATCCGCACCTTCGTACAGGATGTGATCGAGGCCTCCAAAGACGTGCCCGTCCTGGTCGATTTTTGGGCCTCCTGGTGCGGGCCCTGCAAGCAGCTGACCCCCGTTCTGGAAAAATTGGTCCTGCAGGCCGGCGGCCTGATCAAGCTGGTCAAGGTCAACGCCGACGAGAACCAGGACCTGTGCCAGCAGTTGCGCGTGCAGTCCCTGCCCACGGTCTATGCCTTCAAGAACGGCCAGCCGGTCGACGCCTTCATGGGGGCGCTGCCGGAAAGCCAGGTCAAGGCCTTCATCGAAAAGCTGACCGACGGCGCCAAGGCGCCGCTCGACCAGGCATTGGAACAGGGGCAGGCCGCGCTCGCCGCCGGCGAGAACGACCTGGCGCTTGAGATCTTCAAGGAAATCCAGGCCCAAGACCCTGCCAACGACGCTGCCCTGTCCGGCATCCTGCGCGCCCAGGTCGCCCTCGGCATGCTGGCCGAGGCGGAGGAGATCCTGACGTCCCTGCCGGCCAACCTGCGTGTGAAGGCCGACATCGAGGCCGCCGCCTCGGCCCTGGAACTGGCCAAGGAGATCGGCCAGACCGGCGACCCGGCGGAACTGCGCGCCCGGCTTGACGCCAATCCCAAGGACAATCAGGCGCGCTTCGATCTGGCGCTGGCGCTGTTCGCGCGCAGCGACGCCGAAGGGGCGATCGATGAATTGCTGGAACTGGTCCGCCGCGACCGGGCGTGGAACGACGAGGCCGCGCGCAAGCAATTGGTCAAGGTGTTCGACACCCTGGGCGGCGCCCATGAACTGACCGTTGCCGGGCGACGGCGCCTGTCGTCGGTTCTGTTCTCTTAAAAAGGAACCGCCATGGCCTACGGCGCCCATTATCCGGACACGGGAAAGCTGCCGGACGTGCTGCCCATCTTTCCGCTGCCGGGGGCTTTGCTGCTGCCGGGCGGGCAGTTGCCGCTGAACATTTTCGAACCGCGTTATCTGAACATGATCCTGGACGCCATGGCGGCCGGCCGCGTGATCGGCATGATCCAGCCCGCCCCGGTTCAGGGCGAGGCCCCCCGCGACCCGGACCTGCGCGATGACGCCGCGATCTATCCCGTGGGCTGCCTGGGGCGCATCGTCAGCTTTTCCGAAACCGGCGACGGGCGGTTTCTGATCACCCTGCTGGGCCAAACCCGGTTCCGCGTTGCCGAGGAACTGACGCCGCGCAATGGCTATCGCCGGGTGCGCCCGGACTTCGGCGAATTCACGGGCGATCTGGATGACAACGCCGATCTGGCCTATGACCGGGACCGTCTGATCACGGCGGCGGCCGGGTTTTTCGACGCCCGCGGGCTTGATGCCGATTGGTCGTCCATCGAGGACGCGCCCGACACCCTGCTGGTCACCTCGCTGGCCATGGTCTGCCCGTTCGACCTGCGCGAGAAACAGGCGCTTTTGGAATGCGACGGCCCGGCGGCGCGGGCCGCGCTGTTGATCGACTTACTGGAGATGTCGGCCCGGGGCATCGCGCCCGACCCGGGCGCCGCATCCCACTGACGGAACGCCCGCCCGGGGGAAAGCACCGGGACAACCCAAGGAGACGGCATCGATGAACAACGCCCAAGTGGACCCGAAACTGCTGGAAATTCTGGTCTGTCCCGTGACCAAGGGGCCGCTGGATTATGACGCGGCCAAGGGCGAACTGATCAGCCGACAGGCAGGTCTGGCCTATCCCATCCGGGACGGCATCCCGATCATGCTGCCGGACGAGGCGCGCCAGATCAAAGCCGACGGCGGGAGCACCCAACCATGACCACCGGAAAGACCTTTCAATCGCAGACCGCGACCGGCAACCACGGCAGCCGCCACACGCCGGTCGAGCTGCGCATCAAGAAGGACGACAAGGTGCTGGAGGTCGATTTCGACGACGGCGCCAAGTTCCGCATCCCGGCGGAACTGCTGCGCGTGGAAAGCCCCTCGGCCGAGGTCCAGGGCCACGGCCCCGGGCAGAAAACCGTGATCGCCGGCCGCCGCCATGTGAACATCATCGGCGCCGAGCCCGTGGGCAACTACGCCGTGCGCCTGAAATTCGACGACCTGCACGATACCGGCATCTTTTCGTGGGAATTCCTCTACGACATGGGCACGCGGCAGGACGAACTGTGGTCCCGGTATCTGGAAGCCTTGGAAGCCAAAGGCCTGAAGCGCGATCCCTAGGCGCCGGCGCCGGCGGGCGGCTTACGCCTGGAACAAGTGGCGCAGGTAATCCCTGTACAACATGACCTGGCGGGCCAGGAGCGACGTATCGCCGACCGCCTTCGACAAGATGATGCCGCCGTCGGCGACCACCAACAGCATGTCGGCCACGTCGTCCAGGTCCACATCGGCGCGGGGCGGATAGCGCGCGGCGATCCGGTCGAGCCGGTCACGGAACCGCCGGCGCCACCCCAAGGTCGCCCGGGTGTTGAGCTCGCGCACCTCCCGGTCGAACAGGCGGTCCTGATAGCAATAAGCGGCGATCAGACAACCGGGGTGCCCGGTGGGCAGGTCCGCCAACAATTCCGACAGCATCTTGAGGCCGACCAGGAAGCCGTGCAGGGGATCTTCGTTCAGCTCGTCCGCGCGGCTGAACAGATCGTCGAACAAGGCATCTTCGCGCGCGATATAGCGTTCAAGCAACGCCTTCGCCAACGCACCCTTGTCCTTGAAATGATAGAAGAAGCCGCTTTTGGTGATGCCGACGACGGCGATCAGCTCGTCGATCGACGTGCCGGCGAAGCCCTTTGCCAGGACCGCTGTTTCCGCGGCATCGAGAATCTGATCCCGCGTCGCCGCACCTTTGCGCGATGCGGGGGCGTTCATGCCTGAGACCATCCGCCATACCCTCCGAAGCTGTACCGTAGGTACAGTTTTTTCGCGATGATTGACAAGAGCTTGTCACGGCTCGTCAGAAATCACGCTCATCCAACTGATATTAAAGACAAAAAGAAAATGCCCCCGGCAGGACCATGGGTCGCCTGTCGCGGGGTGGGGCCAGCCGTTATCCATGCCGCCCTTCATTTAATCCGACCGCCCATCATTGAAAAGGACCCAAACCATGGCGACATACCGCACCCGACTGCCGCAGCTGGACGGCAGGCTCTTCCTCACCGACGGCGGGCTGGAAACCTATCTCTGCTTTCAGCGGGGCATCGACCTGCCGGAATTCGCGTCGTTCCCCTTGGTCGACGACGCCGCCGGCCGGGCCGAGATCACCAACTACATGACGCCCTTCATCCTGGCCGCCCTGGCCCGGCAGGCCGGCTTCATCCTGGAAACGCCGACCTGGCGGGCCCATGCGGACTGGGGGGCCAAGCTGGGCTATGGCCGCACGGACCTGGCCCGCGTCAACGCCGCGGCCGTGGCCCTGATGGCCGACATCCGCGCCCGCCACGAAACCCCGCAAAGCCCCATGGTGATCAGCGGCAACATCGGCCCGCGCGGCGACGGCTATAACCCGGCGGAACTGCTGACCCCCGATGCGGCCGAGGCCTATCACGCGGCGCAGATCGCAACCTTCGCCGAAACCGAGGCCGACCTGGTGACGGCCATGACCATCACCCATGTGGGCGAGGCGACGGGCATCGCCCGCGCCGCCGGAAAGGCCGGCCTGCCCGTGGTCATTTCCTTCACCACGGAAACCGACGGCCGCCTGCCCGAAGGCCGGGCCCTGGCCGACGCCATCAAGGCCGTCGACGACGCGACCGGCGGCGCCGTCGCCTATTACATGATCAACTGCGCCCATCCGACCCATTTCCAGGACGCCCTTGAACAGGGGGCCGATTGGGTCGCGCGCATCCGGGGCATTCGCGCCAACGCTTCCGTCAAAAGCCATGCGGAACTGGACAACTCGGTGGAACTGGACGAGGGCGACCCCCAGGAACTAGGCGGCCAGTACCGCGCCCTCCGGGCGGCGTTTCCACATTTCACGGTGCTGGGCGGCTGCTGCGGCACGGACCACCGCCACGTCGCCTGCATCGGCCATGCCTGCCGCGACGCCGCCTGATCCGCGCGGGGCGGGGTGTCAGTCGGCGGACGCCCCGCCGCCGGACAGCCTGTCCCCGGCGGCGGCCAACAGTTCGCCGACGACCCCGCCCTTGAGATCAATCCCGACGCCGCATTTGCAGCCCTTGCAGCCGACGCAGGCGTCCAGGCCCAGGTCGATCGCCGCATCCAGCGCCGCCTGTCGCCCGTCCTCGGTCACGCAGGGGTCCAGGCGCAGGCGTTGCAGCTTCAACAGCGAAAAGGGATTGCCCCAGCGATAGCCCGTCGCCGGGTCCGGCGCGGCCGCATCGGCGGCGCCGTCCGCGAAATTTCGGGCATGCATGGGACAGCCGTCCAGGCAGGCATAGCATTCGATGCAGGCGGTCAGGTCGTGATAGCCCTCGGGCGCTTCTTCGTTCAGGTCCGAATCGCGGTGGTCCGCCGTCGTGCGGCCCTGCAACTGGCGGGCGATGCCGTCGCGCCGCACCACCAGATCGGCCAGCACGGGCAGGGTCGCCATGGGCTCGATGCGGTCGCCCGCGCGCACACGGGCGCGGCAGGCGATGCGCGGCCGCCCGTTGACGTCGATTGTACAGACCCCGCAGTTGCGCGCCCGGCAGCCGTAACGGAAGGCGAGATCCGGCAGGGCCGTCGCCTGGGCCTGCAACAGAACGTCCAGGATCATCGGCCGTTCGCCCTCCTGACGGGGGCGGTAGTCATAGGCGACGGTTTCGCGGACGCCGTTGCGGGTGGTGACGATATCGATTTTCATGGGCTGGGCTTTCTTATTCGGCGGCATCGGCGACGGCGGCGGCGGGATCACCGGGCGAGACAGCCGGGGCGGCGTCACCCGGGCCCAGGATGGCCCGGTAACGGCGGTCGAGGATGGGATCGAGCAGGGCCGGCGGCAGCAGGCAGAGCGCCTTCGCCTGGGTCTTGCGCCAGGCGTCTTTCAAGCGCATCGCAAGCAGGCGCATTGCCGGCGTGCGCGGCCGGCGGGCGCGGACCGCCTGAACGCGCAACACCCCGCCATTTCCGGTCTGACCGCGCACCACGGTCGAATAGGGCTGCGCCAGGATCGACACCTGGGGCCGGTCCAGGCGCACATGGCCGCCGACACTGGCATCCCGTTCGCGGGCAGCCGCCGTCACCGCGCGGGCAACGTCGAGCAGGCTGCGCAATTCCACCCATTCGATGAAGGCCTGATTCCACAGGGCGTAATCGGGCACCGCCGCACGCCCGGCGCGATCGGCCAGATCGTCGATCACGGCGTCCATGCGGTCCAGGCTGTCGGCCGTGCGCGCCGGGCCGATGTGGTCCCAGGCCGCACGCTGTAATTCAAGCTTAAGGAGCGCCGGGGCCTGATCGCCGCCATGCCCGAACTGGGCCGTGGCGGCGGCGATCAGCGGGCGGAAGGCGTCGTCACCGGCGGGGCGGGGATGGGCCCGCGCGTGATCCGCCGCACCGCGCCCGGCCCGCAGGCCGAACACGACATTTTCCGTAAGCGCGGTGGAGCCCAGACGGTTGGCGCCGAACACCCCGCCCATGGCTTGACCGGCGGCGAACAACCCGGACAGCCCGGCAGCAGCCGTACCGTCGCCCGGGCCGCCGACCGACGCCCCGGTGGCGTCGACCCGGATGCCGCCCATGGTGTAATGGGCGGCGGGGCGGACTTCCCAGGATTCTTCGCAACGCACCGCCGGCTTGCTGAGGGCTTGGCGGGCCGTGCGGTAGGCCGAGGGCATGGAGGTTTCCAGATAGCGCATGAAGCCCTTGCCGGAACGGGGCAGGCGGGCGTTCGCCGTGAGGTCCAGATAAGCGCCGCCGCCGTCCGTGCCGCGGCCGTCGGCGACGGCGCGCATGATGGCGGCGGAACATTCGGCGCGGGTCCGCAGATAGACGCCGTCCAGGATGACCTTGCCGTGGCGGTCGCGCAGCACGCCGAGGAAACTGGCCGTCGACGGCTCGCCGACCAGCAACCCTTCATAGGACGCGGGGGCGGTCAGGCAGAACGGCAGGAACTGCACCTGTTCCATGTCGACCAGGTCGGCCCCGGCGCGGGCGGCGGCGGCATAACCGTCGCCCGTATTGCCGCGCATGGTGTCGGTCTTGGGAAAATAGAGCGTGTTGAGCCCCCCGGACGCCATCACCACGGCGGACGCCCGCACGGCGACCAGCGTCCCCGTCGCGGCATGATAGACAAGGCCGCCCGCGACCCGCCCCGGGGCGCCGTTTTCGGCCCCCGCCACGGCGAGGTCGAGGAACCAGGCATCTTCCAGGTAGTCGATGTGCGCACCCTCGACCACGGCGTCCCAAGCGGCATGGCTGAAGGCGACCCCGGCATTCTTATGCCCGACCGAACGCGCCACCGTATGCCCGCCCTTGGCCAGGGGCCGGGCAAAGGGGCCCTGGCGGTCCCGGTTGATCTTGGGCCGCAGGCCGTGGGCCCGGTACCAGTCATAAGCGGGACGGCTGTCCTTGGCATAGGCGGCGGTCAGGGCCGGCAGCGGCAGGTCCGCGCCGGATACCCGCAGGTTGTCGGATAGTTCCTGTTCCGTGTCCGCGTCGCTGACCGTGCCGCGCACGGTCGCGTTGCCTTCGGAAATTTTGGTGTCGGAACAGGCGATGGGATCCTTGGACACGACCAGCACCCGGGCGCCCTCGGCCGCCGCCGCGTCGGCGGCGGCACTGCCGGCGCCGCCCGAACCGACCACGATCACGTCGTAGTCACGCCATTCAACCTCAATCGTCACCGACCTTGCCTCCCAGCCATGCGTCGCCCCCCGGATTCATTTCAACGCGATCGGGGGCGGTGATGGCAAGGAAATTCCCCACGCCGCACGCAGAAGACTGGCCGCAAGGCGCGTTAATCCGAGTACTCAGCCGCAGGTCAGGGCGGCATCGACCGTTCGGCCGCGGAAATACCAGGACGGGTCGATGAACACACCATAGCGTTCCGTCACCCCGGGCTGTCTCTTGACCTCGAAGGACGAGACCTGCTTGGCGTCGAGCTGCACGCGCCGGGTCTTCACGACCTGGTTGTCCGCATCCAGGCGAAACACGGTGATGTTGCCGGGTGCGGGGAAGGGCGCGCCCAGATTGGCGACCTTGACCAGCGCCCCGGACCCACCACAGGACGCCGTGATGACCAGATCGTGCGGCGGCGACGGCGGATTGGCGACCAGGCTGCGGAGTTGCAGGCGGGCCTGCTGCGGCGCCGGTGGTGTTTCGGGAGCTTTGGCCGCGTCGGCGGTGGCGGCCTTCGGCACCACCGCAACCTGGGTTCCCCCGGCCGCCGTCGCGAAATCGTTCAGATTGGCGGCCGAGGCCTCGATGACTGTTTCCGGCCGGCGGCTCAGGCAGCGCAGCACCGGCAGGCGCTTACGCGCCAGGGCGATGTAATGGTTCAGATCGCTTCCCGTGAGATCGACCCGGCCGCCGCCGTGCCGCACCGGCAGCGCCTTACCCGCCTGGGCCAGGGCATCGATCCGGCGGATGCGGTCGGCCTGCAACTGGATATAACGTGACCAGTCCCCGGCGAACTTACGGTCGACATAATCGATCACCCGCTCATGGCTGACGGCACCGACGTAAGGATCGCTGGGGAAGGGGTCGCAGGTGTCCGCGGCGGCGGCCCCGGCGGCGGCGAACAGCATCGCGCCAAGCCCCGCCAAGACCAGCGGGAACCGCCGGCGGCGGGTCGCAGAAAATACAATGATATTCATCCGTGCAGGCATCGGGCGAGCACCCTTAATCCGAGTTCGCCTGTCTTATGGGGAATGAACCTGACGTCTGCCTGACGGCGGCGGATTTAATGGCCGGGGCGCTGCGCCCGCCGGGCCCTAGACCGGCTGTCCCGGAAAGGCCAGTTCGTGGGTATTGTTCCAGTCGTCGCCGACGAAATTGACGATCAGGGTCTGGCGCACGCCGGTGATCGGCTTGCGGCGGAAGCCGTGCCAGGTGTCGGCCCCCGGCACGAACACCAAGGCCCGGTTCTTGCGGTGCGGGGTCGGGCCGAAATAGTCTTCTTCCTTGGGCCCGGCATAGATGTCCGTGCCCCAGTCTTCGCCCTCGGGGGCTTGGGACAGATAGACCAGCAGGCTCAGCTTCTTGACCGAGATGTCCTTGTGGGGGTGCAGCCAGAAACCGTCGCGGTCCTGGGCGTATTCCAGGCGCAGGAAACTGCCCGCGAGGTCGATGCCGCACATCTTTTCGATGCGCTTGACCGTGGCCGGGTCCTGAAAACCCTGGGCGATGTCTTCGCAGACGGTGAATTCGGCGCGGCGGCCCGGATCGAAATAACTGCGGCTGTCGTTGTTGGCGGCGCGGGCCCCCTTTGTATATTCGACCCGGGGCGCGTCAAACGGTAGGGCGCGGAGGCCTTCCACCACCTCGTCCGTGAACACGTCGTCAAGCAGCCAGTGGGAAAACGGCTCCCGCCGCGTTTCGCAACTGTCCAGGCTGGCCTGAAGCCGCGCCGTATTGGCGGAGGGAGTGGTCATGGTGCCGTCCATTTTCGTCTAGCGCAGCCCCGCTGCGGGCCGGGCTCTTCTGTTAAATGCTTCCGCGGGGTCCGTCAAACGTTGCGTCCGGGCCGGCGGGCAGCCCTTTGATAGGCCCTCCGCCGCGCCGGCGCGGTGATCTGGATCAACCGGCGCCTACAGCGTTTCGCCCCGCATCAGGCGCGGCAGGTTACCGACCTCGCCCATGGCATGGCGCATGAACAGCTTTTTCAACTCGGGCAGGGCGTTGACCGCGCCCAAACCCAGATCCCGGGCCAGACGCAGCGGCGGCACGGCGTTGGAGAACAGGCGGTTGAGGGCGTCGGTCATCCCCAGCATCAGGGAATTGTCGAAGCGGCGGCCGCGCTCATAATCCTCGAGCACCGCGGGCGACCCCAGGTCGAGGCCCAGCCCCTTGGCATCGGCCAACACCTCGGCCAGGACCGCGACATCGCGCAGGCCCATGTTCAGGCCCTGACCGGCGATCGGATGCATGCCGTGCAGGGCGTCACCGGCCAGCGCGAAGCGGGGGGCCGTGGCGCGCTCGGCAACCAACAGGGACAGCGGATAGCTCCAGCGCGGGCCGACCAGGGCCAGGGAGCCCAGGAAGTCACCGAAGCGGAGTGCCAGTTCGGCCAGGAAATCGTCGTCGGAAAGCGCCATCAGGGCCGGGGCCAGGGCGTCCCGTTCCGTCCACACCAGGGACGACTGGTGCTGTTCGCGGCCTGTTTCCCCCTTGATCGGCAGGATCGCGAAGGGCCCGGCGGCCAGGAAATGTTCATGGGCGACAAACCCGTGAGGCCGTTCGTGATCGACCGTGCAGACGATCCCCGTCTGGCTGTAATCCCATCCCGTGGTGCGGATGCCGGCCCAGGTACGGGTCCGCGACGCGCGGCCGTCGGCGCCGACGATCAGGCGGGCCCCCAGGGTCCGCCCGTCGGCAAGCGTCAACCGGGCGCCGGTGGGTTCCAGGTCCATGGCCGCAATCCCGGCGGGGGCCACGACGGTCAGGTTGCCGGCCGCGCGCTGCGCGTCATAAAGGGCGCGGCGCAGATGACGGTTTTCGATCATGTAGCCGAAGGGGGCGTCGCCGACCAGGCTATGGTCGTAATGCAGGAACAGCAGGGAGCCCGCATCGGCGACCCGGATGTCCTGGATCGGCGAGGACCGGGGACCCAGATGGTCCCACAGGCCCGCCGCCACCAGCACCCGGTGGGTTGCCAGCGCGATGGCCGAGGCGCGGCCGTCGAACCCGGCGTCGAGCCCGGCCGCCGGATCGGCGCGGTCGACCAGGGTGACGGAGAACCCGGCGTTCGCCAGCAGCACGGCGAGGGTGCCGCCGACCAGACCGCCGCCGACAATCGCCACATCCGCCAAGACGTCGGCCGTTCCGCCGTCCGTCGCCCTGTCGGTCGTCATCTGCCCATTGCGGGTCATGAAATACGCCTTTGCCGCTGCCGTTGGGCGCCGGAAAGTGCCCGCCCGCCTTGCGGCCAAGAATCACCCCGCCGGCGCGGAATGTCCAGAGACCGAAAATGATCAATAAATAAGCAAATAAGGTTTTTTGATCAAATTATATGCATCAATATTCATCTTTCCAGCAACCCCAGACTCCTTAAGGGGCTGATATTAAACAATAAAACAACTTGTATGAATTCCGGCACGGTTCTTGAAATTGTGCGCTGCGAAATCGGGCCATGGGGTCCGGCACATTACCATCGACGGGCGCTGGAGTTTTCGGTCGCCCGTCCGGGACGTGGCCAAAAAGCGGAAAGGATTACCGAAATGAAGCTGATCATGGCCGTTATCAAGCCGTTTAAGTTGGAGGAGGTTCGAGAGGCCCTGACGCCCCTAGGCGTCGAAGGTATGACCGTCAGCGAGGTCAAGGGCTTCGGACGCCAGAAGGGGCAGGCGGAAATCTACCGCGGCGCCGAATACATGGTGAACTTCCTGCCGAAAGTGAAGCTCGAGATCGCCGTAAAGGACGACCTCGTCGCTTCCATCGTCGAAACCATTCAGAAAACCGCCCAAACCGGCAAGATCGGCGACGGCAAGGTTTTCGTCTACTCGCTTGAACAGGCCGTGCGGATCCGCACGGGCGAATCCGGCGCGGATGCCCTTTAGGAGGTTTTCCAAATGCTTATTGAAAATCTGAAACATACGCTTTCCAAAGGCGTCGCGCGGTTGGCCGGCGTGGTCGGAGCGGCGATGCTGCTGCTGGTGATGTCCGGCGCGGCTCATGCCGAGGTTCCCGGTGAATCTCAGTTCGTCTTCAACACCTTCTCGTTCCTGGTGCACGGTTTCCTGGTCATGTGGATGGCCGCGGGCTTCTCCATGCTCGAAGCCGGCCTGGTGCGGACCAAGAACACCGCCATGCAGTGCCTGAAGAACGTCGCCTTGTTCTCCATCGCCTCGATCATGTACTACCTGATCGGCTACAACCTGATGTATTCGGGTGTGGACGGCGGCTTCATGGGCTCCTTCTCCCTGTGGGGCCAGGACGACAGCGCGGCCGCCGCCGGCAAATTCGTCGGTGACGGCGCCGTCGGCTATTCCGCGGCCTCCGACTTCTTCTTCCAGCTGGTGTTCGTCGCGACCGCGGCCTCGATCGTTTCCGGGACCGTGGCCGAACGCGTCAAGTTGTGGGCCTTCCTGGCCTTCACGGTCGTCCTGACGGGCATCATCTACCCGATCCAGGGTTCCTGGCAGTGGGGCGGTGGCTGGCTGTCCGAAATGGGCTTCGCCGATTTCGCCGGCTCCACCCTGGTCCACTCCGTGGGCGGCTGGGCGGCCTTGACCGGTGCCATCATCATCGGGGCCCGCAAGGGCAAGTACGGCGCCGACGGCACCGTCA
Organism: uncultured Rhodospirillaceae bacterium; assembly: GCA_963972065.1. Classification (GTDB taxonomy): domain Bacteria; phylum Pseudomonadota; class Alphaproteobacteria; order Rhodospirillales; family Casp-alpha2; genus UBA1479. Next base: position 3,816 of record CAXAVJ010000055.1, on the reverse strand, counting down.
AGCCGATGCCGGGCGCCAATCTGCCGCTCGCCACGCTGGGCACGTTCATCCTGTGGCTCGGTTGGTTCGGGTTCAACGGCGGCTCCCAGCTCGCCATGGGCTCGGCGGCTGACGCCATCGCGATCTCCAACATCTACATCAACACCAACATCGCCGCCGCCGGCGGGGTTCTGGCCGCCATCGTCCTGACCCAGCTGATCTACAAGAAGGTCGATCTGACCATGGCGCTGAACGGCGCTCTGGCCGGTCTGGTGTCGATCACCGCCGGTCCGGACACGCCCTCCCTGGGTCTGTCGGCGATCATCGGTGCCGTTGGCGGCGTGTTGGTGGTGGTCTTCGTGCCGCTGCTCGACAAGCTGAAGATCGACGACGTCGTGGGCGCCATTCCGGTCCACCTCGTGGCCGGCATCTGGGGCACCATGGCGGTACCGCTGTCCAACGCCGACGCGTCCTTCTACACGCAGGCCGTGGGTGTCGTTTCCATCGGCATCTTCGTGATCGTCACCTCCGCCCTTCTCTGGTTCGTCCTGAAGATGGTCATGGGTGGGGTCCGGGTGTCGCCGGAAGAAGAGGAACAGGGTCTCGACATGGCCGAATGCGGTCTCGAGGCTTATCCCGAATTCCGCGGATCTCAGACCATCTAATCTCTCCTCCACGACTCCCCTATGGGGCCGGAAGACACTGTCTTCCGGCCCTCTTTTTTTGTCTGTTCTCGCATCACCGGCCTTTGTTCGCACGGGGGCGGGATATAGACTCCGGTCATGCTGAACCCGCGATACGACGCGCTGCCGGTCTATCCCTTCGACCGCCTGCGCAATCTTCTGGACCCCCACACCCCGGCGGCAGGACTGGACCCGATTTCCCTGGCGGTCGGCGATCCGACCTTCGATCCGCCCCCCGCCATCGCCGAGACCATGGCCGACAAGGCCGGCCTTTGGGGCCGCTATCCGCAAACCGACGGCAACCCGGATTTCCGCAAGGCCGCGGCCGGATTCCTCGGCCGCCGCTACGGCCTGGGCCCCGACGTGCTCGACCCGGAGCGCCATGTCCTGCCCGTGGTCGGCACCCGCGAGGGCCTGGCCCTGGTCGCCAATCTGGTCGTGCCGCCGCAAAAGGCCGGGCAAACGCCGTTGGTGGTCATGCCCAACCCCTGTTTCCATACCTACATGGCCGCCGCCGTGTTTTCCGGCGCGGAGAGTCGCCACCTGCCGGCGACCGCCGAAACCGGCTTCATGCCCGACCTGGCCCAGATGACCGAGGCCGATTGGGCCCGCACGGCCCTGTTCTATCTATGCTCGCCGGGCAATCCGCAGGGCGGCGTGGCGTCCATGGGCCTGTTGATGGACGCCATCATCCTGGCCCGGCGCCATGATTTCGTGCTGGTCGTCGACGAATGTTACGCGGAAATCTATGACGCCTTTCCGCCGGCGGGCGCGCTGGAAGCCTCAGCCGGCCTCGACGGCAAATTCACCAACGTGCTGGTGTTCCATTCCCTGTCCAAACGCTCGTCGGCACCCGGCATGCGGTCGGGCTTCGTCGCCGGGGACCCGGACCTGATCAAGCGCTATCGCATGCTGCGCAACTATCTGGGGCCACAGATGCCGCACCCCGCGCTTTATGCCTCGGCCCGGTTGTGGTCCGACGATTCGGACGCTTTTCGCTACCGCACCGCCTATCAGGGCCTCATCAACACGGCGGCGGAGATCATCGGCGAGCGTTTCGGATTCCGCCGACCGGCCGGCGGTTTCTTCCTTTGGCTGGATGTGGGTAATGGTGAAGATGCGGCTCTAAAGCTTTGGAAAGACGCGGCAATCCGTGTTTTGCCCGGGGCCTATATGAGCGAGACCATGGCCGACGGCAGCAACCCCGGGCAGGCCTTTATTCGGGTCGCTCTGGTCCATCAGCAAAAAACCATAGAGACTGCCTTAAGACGTCTTGTTAAGGTCTTGTAAACCTTAATAACTTAGAAGCCGCTTATGGCAGCGTCACAACAAACCTCCGGCCTGGTCAACCTGTTCCCGCAAGGGACGGGGGCGTTCGTGCGCCGCCGCCTGGCCGAGGTCACCGGCATGACCCTGATCGCCGCCGGCGCGGCCGCGGGTGTCGCGCTGTTCACCTTTCATGCGGGCGACCCGTCCCTGAACACGGCCACGGGGGCCCCGGTCCAGAACCTGTTGGGCCGCCCCGGCGCCGTCACCGCCGACCTGGGCTTGCAGATTTTCGGCGTGGTCGCCGTGCTGCTGCCGCTGGTCGCCTTGGCCTGGGGCTGGACCCTGCTGCGTCAACGCGCGCTTTCGGGCCTGGCCCTGCGCCTGCTGTTTCTTCTGATCGCCCTGGTCACCCTGACCCTGGCCATGGCGCCCCTCGACCGGCCGGACACCTGGCCGCTCGCCACCGGGCTGGGCGGGACCGTCGGCGGCTTGGCCTTCGACGGCCTGGCCCGGCTGCTGGCCCAGGTGCCCGTCGCCCTCCACAGCGAATGGCTGGGCAGCGCCGCCGCCGTCATCGGCACCCTCGCCTTCATCTGCGCCCTCGGGTTTTCCCGGCGCGATTGGCTGACCGGCCTGCGTGCCCTGGCCGGTGCCGTTATCGGCATCTTCCTGGGACTACGCGCCGGCGTGCTTTGGACCACCGACACATTCCGCCGGATGCGCAGCGCCGACCCCCTCGACCTCGACGGCCCGATCGCCGCCGACGTCCTGGACGACATTGATCCCATCGCACCGGCCGAAATGCCCGCCGTGCGCACCCGCGCCGCCGTCGACAGCGACACCAAATCGGACAAAAAGGGCCTGATCGCCCGGGCCCGCGACCGCAAGGCCGCGAAATCGAAAAAGGCGCTGATCGAACCGCCCGCCGCCAAGCCCAAGGAATCCAAGACCGCCAACCGCCAGCGCTCGCTCGACCTGGGTGGCGACGGCACCTACCGGGCGCCGACGTTGGACCTGCTGGGCGGCCCCGACGTGATCCAGGGCCCGGCCCATGATCCCGACAAACTGGCCCAGAACGCGCAGTATCTGGCCTCCGTGCTTGAGGATTTCGGCGTCAAGGGCGAGATCGTCAAGGTTCGCCCGGGCCCCGTGGTCACCCTGTACGAGTTGGAGCCCGCACCGGGCACCAAAACGTCGCGCGTGGTCGGCCTGTCCGACGACATCGCGCGCTCCATGTCGGCGATCAGCGTGCGCATCGCCGTGGTCCCGGGGCGCAGCGTGATCGGGATCGAGCTGCCCAACGCCGACCGGGAATCGGTCTACCTGCGCGAACTTCTGGCCTCGCAGACCTTCGAGCGGACCAAGGCCAAGCTGCCGCTGACCCTGGGCAAGGACATCGGCGGTGGGCCGATCATCGCCGATCTGGCGACCATGCCGCACCTGCTGATCGCCGGGACCACCGGGTCGGGCAAGTCCGTCGGCATGAACGCCATGGTGCTGTCGCTGCTTTATCGCCTGTCACCCGAGCAATGCCGCTTCATCATGATCGACCCCAAGATGCTGGAACTGTCGGTCTACGAAGGCATTCCGCACTTGCTGACGCCGGTCGTTACGGACCCGAAAAAGGCGGTCGTGGCCCTGAAATGGACCGTGCGCGAGATGGAAGAGCGCTACCGCGCCATGTCGCAACTGGGCGTGCGCAACATCGAGGGCTATAACGCCCGCCTGCAGGAAGCCAAGAAAAAGGGCGAGGTGCTGTCGCGCCGGGTGCAGACCGGGTTCGACGCCGAAGGCCGGCCCGTGTTCGAGGATCAGGCGCTGGGCACCGACCCCCTGCCCTTCATCGTCGTCGTGGTCGACGAAATGGCCGACCTGATGCTGGTCA
>CAXAVJ010000054.1:0-23783 GCA_963972065.1 uncultured Rhodospirillaceae bacterium | reverse complement strand
GCGGCCTCGGCAATGCGGGCGTCGTCGGTGGCGATGCAGACGCTGGTCACGCCCTCGGCTGCACAGGCCAGCGCCCAGACGCGCTGCACCATGGACACGCCGGCGACGGTGGCCAGCGGCTTGCCGGGAAAGCGGGTCGAGCCCCAGCGGGCGGGAATGACGACGACGGTCCTGAGACCCTGAGACATGGGTTTTCTCCTCGGCCTCTTTTCTAAGTCAGGGCATCGCTGCAAACAACAACGGACAAGCGCGATCTATCCTGAAATTCGGATAGATAAAATTTGAACAAAATTTTATTTAAATAAAAATTAAATATAGTTAAAAATTATAAACAAATAATATAATTGATAGCCACCTAGACCAAAGTAATAATAATAAAAATATTACACAGTCGCGCAGTCGGGGTGGAACATGAGTGTTCTGAAAAATCTTGTCGCCGACGTGGTTGAGGAAATCCGCGGCGTCTTTTCCGGAAATCGAAAGTCCGCCCTGTCTCCGCGCGCTTGCGTGGCCGAAACGGATGAATACAGAACTTTCGCCTCCGTCACCGCCCACGGCGACGCGGTTGGCGATGCGACGCTCGCTCTTCGCTCATCCAACGAAGAGCCCCGGCCTGGGGACTGCGGTCTGCTCCCCGGCACCGCCCTCCCCGGGCCGGGAACCTATCCTGCGCGGCCGGGCCCGCCTTTGGAAGCCGATGTGTTCATCGAGACGGACGCGGTCCAAGGCATTTTGGGCGATGTCGACTGGGACGTGCTGGCGGGCGGCGACGCCGCCGTGCGCATCCTGGGCGACGATGGACAGCTGATCGAGCGCGGTCGCGGCTGACCCGACGCATCGGGCGCGTCTTCGGGACGGCCGCTATTCTGGATCCCATCCACCCACCAATAGTTCCGATAACGATGGCCGCAGGCATGTGCGATCGGCACCACGCGGGCTGGACGCTGCCCAGGACGAGGGGTAAAGGTTGAGGGCAACCGGATGGGAGGACGGCAGAGATGGCGGATGGAAAGCGGGCCCTGATCGTCGGCGCCGGAGCAGGGCTCAGCGCCGCCGTGGCGCGGCAACTGGCGGCGGACGGCTGGCAGGTTGCCTTGAGTGCGCGGAACACGGCCAAGCTGGAAGGCCTCTGCGCCGAAATCGGGGCGACGGCCCATGCCTGCGACGCCACCGATCCGGACCAGGTCGTGGCCCTGTTCGCGGACCTGGATAAATCCGGCGGCGCCCCCAGCTTCGTGTTGTACAACGCGTCGCGCCGGGCTCCCGGCGCACTCATCGATCTGGCCCCGGCCGAGGTCAAAACGGCCATCGAGATTTCCGCCTTCGGCGGCTTCCTGGTCGCCCAGCAGGCGGCCAAGCGCATGCTGCCGACGGGGGGTGGCGCGATCTTCTTTACCGGCGCCTCGGCCAGCGTGAAGGGCTATCCCCGGTCGTCCAGTTTCGCCATGGGCAAGTTCGCCCTGCGCGGCTTGGCGCAGAGCCTGGCCCGCGAGCTGCATCCCCAGGGCATCCATATCGCGCATTTCGTGATCGACGGCGGCATCGCCGCCGACCATCGCGAGGGGCGGCAGAACACGGCGGACCAGCCGGACAAGTGGCTGGAGCCCGACGCCATCGCCGAAACCTACATGGCGATCCTGAAACAGCCTCGTTCGGCCTGGACCTGGGAAGTCGAGATCCGGCCCTGGGTCGAGACCTTCTAGGACGGCCGGATGGCTGACACCGCAACCTTGTTCAAGCAGGCCGAGACCGCTTGGCGCGCGGGTAACGGCGCCGAGGCAAAGGCCGCCGCCGAACGGGTGCTGGCCGACGATCCGGTCCATGTCGGCGCCCTGATGATTTTGACCAATCTGTGTTTCGCCGCCGGTGACGTGGCGGGGGCGCGACCCCATTTGGAACGCTTGGCGGTCCTCCTGCCCGATGAGGTGATGATCCTGGGCAACCTGGGCCGTGCCTGCCTGGCGGCGGAAGACCTGGGCGCGGCCGCCGAAGCCTTCACGACGGTTCTGGAAACTGCGCCCGCCAATGCCCGCGCCCTCGACGGCCTGGGCATCGTGCGCCATCGGCAGGGCGATTATGCCGAGGCGGCGGACCTGCACAGCCGGGCCGTGGCGGCGGACCCGGACTTTGCCGCCGGCTGGTGCAACCTGGGCATCGCCTGCACGGATCTGGGTCGTTACGCCGACGGGGCGGTGGCACTTGACCGTGCCCTGGCCCTCGATCCCGATGACGCACGGACGCGCTTCAATCGGGCGATCCTCTATCTGCTGATGGGGGATTTGGCCGCCGGTTGGCCGATGTATGAGGCCCGCCGGGCATTTCAGGTCATGGCCGTGCCGTCGGGCCGATACTGGCAGGGCGAGACGCTCGCGGGCGAGCGCGTGTTGCTGGTCCCGGAACAAGGGTTCGGCGACGTCATTCAGTTCGTGCGCTTCGCCCCCTGGGTGCGGGATCTGGGGGGCGTGCCCGTGCTGGCCGTGCCGGAGCCGCTGACGCCGCTGATGGCGGCCCAGGGCTGGGACGTTGAGATCGTAGATGCGGACAATCCGCCGGAGGCCCCCCTGTGGTGCCCGCTGATGAGTCTGGGCGCGGTACTTGGTCTGACGGCGGAGGATATTTCCGGCGCGGCCTATCTGCGCGCGCCGGCCGCTGATACCAGGGAGGGCGCGGGGCCGCGTATCGGGTTGGCCTGGGCCGGCAACCCGACCCATCGACGCGACCGGGCGCGCAGCCTGCGCCTGGATGACCTTGCGCCTTTATTCGATATTCCGGGCATCCGTTTCGTCAACCTGCAGGTCGGGTTGCGGCCGGACGATGCGCAGGAAATGGCCCGGCGGCCGGACCTGTTCGCCGAGGCGCCGGGGCTCGGGAGTTTTGCGGATACGGCGGCGGTCGTTGCCGGGCTTGACCTCGTCATCAGCGCGGATACGGCGGTTCTGCATCTGGCCGGGGCGATGGGGCGGCCCACCTGGGGGCTGCTGCCCTTCGTGCCCGATTGGCGCTGGGGCCTGTCCGGTGAGGCGACGCCCTGGTACGACAGCCTGCGTCTTTACCGACAGCCCGCCTTGGGCGATTGGCCGTCCGTCGTCACGCGGGTGGCGGCGGACCTGGGCCGGATTGCGAAGGGTTAGGAGGCGGCCGCCCGCGCCGCGCACTCGGGGCAGCGGCCGGTCATTTCCACGCGCACGTTATCGACGGCGAAACCCTGCTCCCGCGCGCGCCCGGCAAGATGGGTTTCACAGGATTCCAGGCGAACCTCCAGGGTGCGCCCGCAATCGGTGCAGATGAGAAACCCGGTCGCGTGGTCATGGGGGCCGTGATCGCAGTGGACGAAGGCGTTCAGGCTTTCGATACGGTGAACCAGGCCCCGGTCCATCAGTTTGTCGAGCGCCCGATAGATGGTCAGGGGGGCTTTCATCCCCGCCTTGCGGATGGCGGGCAGGCCCAGGACGTCATAGGCCGTCAGCGGCTTGTCCGCACTTTTCAGCGCCGTCAGAACGGTCTGCTGGTTGCGGGTCAGTGCCGGGCCGTCGTGATGGGTATGGTCAGCCATGGTCAGCCGCCTTTCCGGGCCAGGGGATCAATCCGATCAGGAACAGGACGAGGGCGGCGACAACGATGGTCGGGCCCGCCGGGGTGTCAGCCGCGACCGCCGCCCCCAGCCCGCCGGCCACGGCCAGGGCGCCGATGCCCGCCGCGATCATCGCCATGGATTCCGGCGTATGGGCAAGGCGCCGCGCGGCGGCGGCGGGAATGATGAGAAGGGCGGTGATCAAAAGAATGCCCACGATCTTCATGGCGATGGCGATCACGCCGGCCAGCAGCAGCATGAAGATCAGGCGCTGGCGTGCCGGGTTCATGCCTTCGGCCGCCGCCACATCGGGGGCCACCGTGGCGGCCAGAAGCGGCCGCCAGATGCACAGCAGCACGGCCAGGATCACGGCCCCACCGCCCCAGATCAGGATCAGGTCGTTTGTGCCGACGGCCAGGATGTCGCCGAACAGATAGCCGAACAGATCGAGCCTGAGTCCGGTCATGAAGCCCATGACCACCAAGCCCACGGCCAGGGCCGAATGGGACAGCAAGCCAAGCAGAGTGTCCGTCGCCAGGCCGCCGCGCCGTTCCAGCGCCAACAGGGCGAGGGCGACCATCACCGAGACGATGAACACGCCGAGCGTCGCATCGATGTCGAAGGCAATGGCCGCTGCAGCACCCAACAGTGCCGAATGGGCCATGGTGTCGCCGAAATAGGCCATGCGCCGCCACACCACGAAGCAGCCCAGAGGGGCCGCCACCAGGGCGACGCCGATGCCGGCCAGGGCCGCGCGGAGGATGAAGTCACTGACCATCGGTGGCGCTCGCGGGGTCGATTGGGTGGATGTCATCAGCGTCATGGCCGGAACCGTGATGGCCGTGATCGTGTTCATGCTCATGGTCCAGGCGGCAGACGGCGCCGTCGCCGTGGCTATGGGCCGCCGGGTCGCGGCTGGCCAGGGGAATGACTTCGCCGTCCGGGCCGTGGGCATGGTCGTGATGGTGTTGGTAGACGGCCAGGGCTTCGACCGCGCGGGGGCCGAACAGGCGGCGGTATTCTGGGTCGGCGGCGACGGATTGCGGCGTTCCGGCGCAGCATACGTGATGGTTCAGGCACAGCACCCGATCCGTTTCCGCCATCACGAAATGCAGGTCGTGGGAAATCAGCAGGATGCCGCAGCCAAGCTCGTCGCGGATATCGCGGATCAACTCGTACAGCGCCACCTCGCCGGCGAAATCGACACCCTGGACAGGTTCATCCAGGACCAAAAGGTCGGGCCGGCGCAGGATCGCGCGGGCCATCAGGGCGCGCTGGAACTCGCCGCCGGACAGGCGCTGTACCGCCGCATCGATCAGATGGCCGACCCCGGCACGGGACAGGGCACGGGCGATGGCGTCGTCGTCCGCCGGCCCGGTCATGGTCATCAGGCGCCTGACGGTGAAGGGCAGGGTGTCGTCGATGGCAAGGCGCTGCGGCACATAGCCCACGCGCAGGGCCGCCGCGCGCTCGATCTTGCCCGCATCCGGCCGCATCAGGCCGAGCACGACCTTGGCCGTGGTGGACTTGCCGCTGCCGTTGGGGCCGATCAGGGTGACGATCTCGCCGGGGTTGAGGGTCAGGTCGACGCCTTTTATCAGCCAGTCGCCGCCGCGCTTGACGCCGATACCCATGGCGCGGAACAGCACGCCGCCCGGGGTGCCGGGGGCGGTGTCGGGGGCGATGGCGCGGGCGGTTCGGGGCATGGCCGACAGGTTCCTGTTTACTTGCGCGGACGGGATCGTGTAAGTCACTCCCGGCCACAAACGTTATATCATAACATTTTTGGACGAGAGGCGGAACATAGTCCAATGAGCATCCCTGTCAATGTCGGCCACGCCCGTCTGCGGGCTGTATTTGTACGGCTGGTCCTGCTGATTGCAGTACTGTGTGTGCCGCGCCTGGCCGGGGCCGACCTGCGGGTTACGGCCTCCATCGCGCCGCTGCACTCTTTGGCTGCCCAGGTGATGGCGGGTGCCGGCGCGCCGCGGCTGTTGATTCCGGCCGGCACGTCGCCGCACGGGTTCGCGTTGTCCCCATCGCAGGCCGGTATGCTGGCCAAGGCCGAGGTTGTATTTTGGGTCGGCGGCGGACTGGAATCCGCCCTGGCCAAGCCAATCGCCACCCTGGCCAAGGCGGCCCGGGTGATCGCCCTGTCGCGCACACCGGGCCTTGTCCGCCTGCCCGTCCGCCATCTTGGGGACGACGGCCACGGTCACGATCATGGCCATGACCATGGTCAGGAGGCGAATGCGGACGACCCTCATTATTGGCTCGATCCGGAGAACGCCAAGGCGATGCTTGCCGCGATTGCCGATACCCTGGCCGCCATCGATCCGGCGCGGAAGGATCTCTATGCCCGTAACGCCGCCGCCGCGCGGGCCGGGGTCGATGCCCTGACCGCCGATTTCATGGGGCGTTTGGCACCGCTCAAGGACCGGCCCTTTGTCGTCTTTCACGACGCCTATCAATATCTGGAGCACCGCTTCGGGCTGGCGGCCCGGGGGATCCTGGCCATCGATCCGGATCGCCCGGCGGGGGCCCGCCACATCGCCGAACTGCGGGCGCGCATGGTTAAATTGAACGTCGCCTGCCTGTTCACGGAGCCGCAGTTTCCCTCGCGTCTCGCCACGGCGTTGATCGAGGGGACTCAGGCGCGGATTGGTGTTCTCGATCCCCTGGGCACGGGTTTTCCGCCCGGCCCGGACCTGTACGGGAACATGATGACGGCCAATTTGCGGGCCTTCGAGGATTGCTTGGGCGCCCGACCCTAAGCCCACAGCCCATTTTCGGACCGGAATTCGGTTTGGCGCCGCGGCTGCCTGCTCTATGCTTTTCCCCGGCGCCGCCGGCCCATTCGAAATATCGACAAGGCCGGCACTGTGAACCGACCACCATACGGCGGCGTCCTTGAGGGCAGCATGTAAGGGTGAGCTGCCATGCCGTCAGGTTATTTGACGCGTGCCGAAGGTCTGTTCCGGATACTTCCCGCCGTTTTGCTGATCGCGAGCGGGCTGTTCTTCCTTGCGCCCGCCGCCGTTGCGGAAGAATTCGCGACGGTGCGCATGCGACCGCAGGCCATGCCCTTCGTGACGCCCGACAGCAAAGTCGTGAAGCGGATCGTCAATTTCTTCATGACCGTGACCAAGAAGGCCGTGCGCGAGGTCTGTGCCAATCAGGCCGAGATCAAGAGCATCTTCCTGGTCAATACCTACAATCGCCAACTCGCCGACGCGAAATGGCAGTACGACATGAAGAATCTGGCGAGCGATCTGTACCGCGCCTTGGAGCCCTTGTTCGGCCGTGAGAAATTGGTCGCCGTGCATCTGTCACTCGGTCGCACGGAAAGCAGCCGTCCGACCAACCAAATTCAAAAACGTCTGGAACAATTGGAAGACTGCACCACCGTGCGGTCCCTGCCGGGCGACGCGGTCACCGCGCGCTACAGCGATGCCATGGCGGCACCCGTGCGTTCGCTGGCCACCGACGCGTCGAAGGCGTCGGCCCCTGAGGCGGCGAAAACATCGGCGGTGTCTGCCGAGGATGCCGACAAGCCGTTCGAGACGCACCCTCAGATGCGCGCGGCTCCCAAGCCGGAAATCGATCTGACCAAAACCGAAATCAAGGCGCCGCTGCCACAAGGCAAGCCCGGCGCCTGCAACTTCGAGATATCCGATCTGTGGCAGCCGGCCTGGGTTGCCCTCGACAAGGAAAAGTTCCGCATTGCCCGCGCCTTCACGGTCGACGCAGACGCCAACGGTAAGGTCGATGACGTGTCCTTCGTGCTCAAGCGTGAAGACGACAGCGAGCTGACGACCACCTACCTAAGTCTGCACAGCACCAGGGGCAACGCCGAGATCCGTCACCTGACCCTGGCCGATCCGTTGATGATCTTCCGGCTATGCCCCGGCAGTCACGATTTTCCCATGCCCGGTGCGGTCATGAAGGAGGCGGCGAAGATCGAACGCCCCGATCTTGCGGCCGAGGTGATGGCCCGGATCAAGGGCGAGGTTCCGCCGCCCGTCGCGGAACCGGATGCCGTCGATTTTTGGCGCTGGGTCGCGGCCATCGTCGCCATAACGGCGGTGCTTCTGGCGGTCGCCGTGCTGCTTGTCTTCTATCTGATGATGCGCAACGACCGACGGCGCAAGCGTGACCGCCGCGGCAAGAACCGGCGCAAGCGCGACCGCCGCCGCCGGGAAGACGGCCCCAAGGGCGACGAACGGCGGAAGGGCGGGGACCGACGCGAAGATGAAGACCGCCGCGAGGAAGTGCCCCGTCGTACCCAGACCGATCGTCGCGGCACTGCCGGCGGCGACGATGAAGACGACTGACGGGTCTTTATCCGATTCTCGACGAAATCCCGCCGTCCACGGGCAGCAGCACGCCGGTGATGTACTGCGCTTCGTCCGAGGCCAGGAACAGGGCCGCGTTGGCCACGTCCCAGGCCGTGCCCATGCGGCCGTAAAGCGGCACCTGGGCGTCGCGCTCGTCCCGCACGACCTTGCGATCGACGCCGCGTTCCTGGGCCCGGCGCTCAATTGCCATGGGCGTGTCGATCAGGCCCGGGATAATGACGTTGGCGCGGATGCCGTGGGGCGCGTTTTCCATGGCCAGCATATGGGTCATGGTGTTGATGGCGCCCTTGGACGTCTTGTAGGCGATGGTGCCGCGCGAGCACAGCGACGAGGTCGAGGAAATGTTGATGATCGACCCCGACTTCTTTTCCCGCATCACCGGCAGGGCATGCTTGCAGGTCATGAACATGGCCTTCAGGTTAAGCTCGAACAGCTCGTCCCACATCTCGGCCTCAAGTTCGGTGGTCGGCTTGTCGCCGCGCGAGCGGCCCACGTTGTTGTGCAGCACGTCGATGCGGCCGTAGCGTTCGGCGCAGGTCGTGGCGATGGCGCGGCAGTCGTCCTCGCGGCGGACGTCGGCCTGCAGGGTCGATCCCTTGCCGCCCGCGTCGGTGATCATCTTCAGGGTATCGGCGGCGCTGGCTTCGTCGTAGTCGACGACCAGAACGGTGGCCCCTTCCTGGGCGAAGCGGAGGGCGGTGGCGCGGCCGTTGCCGATGGTCTGGCCGGCCTGCTGCCCGCCACCGACGACGATGGCGATCTTGTCTTGCAATCTCATGTGCGGATGCTCCCGAAGGTGTTTTTTTGTATACAATGCCGGGAGTATAGACAGCCTTACATCGGATGGTCGATGGCGAAGGTTTCCTTCAGGCCGCGCCGTCCTTCGGGTGTGACGCGGATCACCCGGCTGTCGCGGACGCGTACAACCCAGCCCAGTTCGAACAACCGGTCGGACAAGCCCTTGCCCAAGGCGCCCGCGATGTGGTGGCGCCGTTCGCTCCAATCCAGGCAGGGCCGGCAGAAGCAGCGCTTCTGCTGGCTGAGTTGTTCCAGGTCGATCCCGAACCCGGCCAGCATACCGCGGCCTGTGGGGGTGACGACACCGCCGTCGGCGGCAAGGTCGATGGCGCCACGGTCGGTCAGCGCATCGGCCAGGGCAACCCCCAGTACGCCGGCCAGATGGTCGTAGCAGCTGCGCGCCATGCGCAAATCTCTGTCCATGCGGCTTTCCGGGCGGATGCGCCGCGGCGTGTCGACGGCGCAGACCACCTGCATGCTTTCCAGCATGGCCGCCACGGTGGGCGAGGACAGGCGGAAATAGCGATGGCGCCCCTGTTTTTCCATGGTCAGCAGGCCCGCCGCCTGAAGCTTGGCCAGATGGCTGCTGGCGGTCTGCGGCATAATCCCCGCACACCAGGCAAGCTCCCCCGCCGTCAATGCCCGTCCGTCGAGTAACGCCGTCAGCATCTGCGCCCGCGTCAGGTCGCCGACCAGATTGCCGATCTCCGCCAAGTTCATTGCGTTCACCGTCGTCATGGGACGATTGTAGCCGCCGCCGGGCCTGACCGCACGCAGACATGCTTCGGTCTCGGCCGAAGTATTCTCCGGCAGGATCACTCTAGATTCGTGCCAGACTGCGCCGTCCCGCAACTGTTTCGGACCTCCGATGACAACACCCTCTGTCGCTCCGCTTCCCAATCCGCGCGCGTCTCTGGATCTGGCTGTGAACCTGGGCCTGCTGGTCATTCTGGCGTCCCTGTGGGGAGCGTCCTACAGCTTCATCAAGGTCGGGATCGAGACCATTCCGCCGATCACCCTGATCGCTGGGCGCACGGCCATCGCCGGCATGGTGCTGCTGATGGTCATGCGCGCGCTCGGCCTACGCATGCCGCGCGACGCCGCGTCCTGGCGATCGTTCATGGTTCAGGCATGCCTCAACAGCGTGCTGCCGTTCACGGCCATCGCCTGGGCCGAACAGACCGTGGATGCATCGTTGGCGACGATCCTCAATTCAACCTCGCCGATCTTCATTTTCCTGCTCGCCATGGTCCTGCGGTTGGAGGGGGAGCGGACCTGGCGCAAGTTCCTGGGCGTTGCCTTCGGCTTCGCGGGGATCGTGCTGGTGATTGGCGCGGACGCCCTTGAGGGGCTCTCGCGGGAGCTGATCTCACAACTGGTCATAGTCGCCGCCACGGTCTGTTATGCCGGGGCGGCGGTGTTCGGGCGGCGCTTTTCCGGGATGCACGCCATCGTTCCGGCGGCGGGATCGATGATCGCCGGCGGCGCCGTGTTGATCCCGGCCAGCCTCGTGATCGACCGCCCCTGGACGCTCTCGGTGTCAACGGATTCGATGCTGGCGTTGCTGGGCCTGTCCGTGTTGTCGACGGCGCTGGCCTTCGTCATCTACTTCCGCCTGCTCAAGTCCCTGGGCTCCGTCGGCACGGCGGCGCAGGCCTATCTCCGGGTGCCCATCGGGGTCGCTCTGGGGGCGATGGTCCTGGGCGAAACGCTGCCGCTCACGGCCTGGGCCGGCATGGCCTGCGTGATCGCCGGGGTTGCGGCCATGACCCTGCCGGGGCGGCGCAAGGGACAGTCTTCGGGATCCTGAACCTTCGGCCCCTGAACCTTCGGTCGTGGGCGAAGCGATCGCGCGTGACCCCGGCAATGCCGGCGGGCACCATCGGCCGGTGATCTTTCAACGGAGGACCCGGCCGATGTTCGATGGAATTCCCGACCTGTGCGGCCTTGAGGCCACGCCTCGGATATTGCCGCGGCGACCGTGGCACGCCCGGCTGTCGGCATGGCTGCGCCTGTGCCGTGCAAAGACCCGTCAGCGCCGGGCACTCGCCCGGCTGGATACACGCCTGCTGGCGGACGTGGGATTGACCCGCGCCGATGCGGCCCGGGAATGCGCCAAGCCGTTCTGGCGATGACGGAGACTTGCGCTCGGGCAATCACGCGGTTTCTAATGATCGGGGGGCAAGACAGGATGCGAGGAAACATCAACCATGACCGACCATAAGGGCGGCTGCCATTGCGGCAACATCACCGTCACCTTCACCACGGACAAGGATCCGGCGGACATCGTGCCCCGGGCCTGCCAGTGTTCGTTCTGCCGCAAGCATGCGACCCGCGCCCTGTCCGATAATGCGGGCCATATCCATCTGCAGGTCAAGGACGCCAGCCTTCTTGGCCGTTACCGCTTCGGCCTGAAGATCGGTGATTATGTGTTCTGCAAATCCTGCGGGGTCTACGTTTCGGCCTATATGGAAGACGGTGCCCCTGGAGAAGAAGGGCGGGCCTGGGCCAATGTCATGGGGAACGCCATGGACGATCGCGACATCTGGGCGCCGACCGAACCCATCGAATACGGCGTCGAAACCGAAGACGGCAAACGCGAGCGCCGGCGCCACAAATGGACGCCGGCGTCGATGACGGTCGAAAGCTAGGGACGGTTCAGGCGCTAGGGCGCGAAGGAAATCATCGTGCGGACCTCGATGCTTTCCCGGGGCGGCGTGTCCGGGGCGGCATCGGGGTTTTCGAACCCCGTGTGTGCGGTATAGCGGGCGCGCCCGTCCGTCGCCGTGTCGAAGCATTTCAGCAGCAGGACCTCGTCCCCGCCCATGCCGGGATACCAGTACCACTTCTGCCCGTCCGAATGGGCGTTCTGGTAGATCTCGCCGACCCGGTCCTTGTAGACAAGGTCCGTGGCCAGGAAGTCTTCGGCCTGCATGGTGCGGGCGTCGGCCACGGCGATCGGCGTGCGGTCGGCGCTTGCGCCGATCGACCGCCATACGTTGACCATGGCGAAGCGGTGGCCCAGGTAACGGTCGGCGGCGGCGGCGTCCATGACGTCGCGCACCCGCTTGGGGCCCGATGTTTCGGTGTAGTCGTTGTGGGCGATCAGCACCGGCAGGCGCTTGGCCGTGGCGGCGCGCTTGCCGTCGTCCTGCACCCGGACCGTATGGTCGAAGATATGGACGTCCGAGGCACCGGTCACGCGCTTCAGGAAGGCGATGACCTCCGGGTAATAGACGGCCTCGATACGGGCTTCGTCATAAAAATCGGCCATGACGGTCGGCATGGTCGACAGTTCGAAGCCCTGGACGTCCAGGGCGGCGGCCGGGGTCAGCGCGCGGGCATCGTGCATTTTCACCGCCGCTTCTTCGAAGGTGCCCAGACGCTCGTTCGGTTGGGCATGGTCGGCGGACATGAAGACCCGCGGTTTTTCGGCCTGCGCATGGGTCATAAAATTGATCGGGGCCAGGACCGTGCGGCCGGGGTGCGGCCGGGCGTTGGCGGCGGCTTGGGACATGATCGTCTCCTCAACGGTTCGTTCTCGCAAATCTGCGGCCTTCGTCGGCGATTGGCAAGGGGGCAGGGGGAATGACACCTTTGCCGTAGGGGATCAGGATGCGCCGAAATCTGGAATACTCGTTCCTGAAATCAGGCTATTCCGCCGCCCGGGGCTCGGCCAGGGGCGCTTCGGTCGTATCCATATGTTCGGCCTCGCGCAGTTCGCGGTCGAGGCGGATGCCCGCGTGGGCCCGGTTGGACGACAGCGGCGCCAGCAGGGAATAGATCACCGGAATCAGGACCAGGGTGAACACGGTGGCGATGCCGAGTCCGCCGAACACGACCCAGCCGATGGCGACTCGTGCTTCCGACCCGGCGCCGGTCGCCAGGATCAGCGGCAAAGCCCCCAGCACCGTGGACAGCATGGTCATCATCACCGGGCGCAGGCGGATGATCGCCGCCTGACGGATGGCCTCGGCCACGGACAGGCCGCGGTCGCGCAGCTGGTCGGCGAACTCGACCACCAGGATGCCGTTCTTGGCCATCAGGCCGACCAGCATGACCAGGCCGATCTGGCTGTAGATGTTGATGGTGCCGCCGGAAAGTTTCAGCGCGAACACCGCCGCGGCCAGCCCGAACGGCACGGTCAGCACGATCACCAGGGCGCTGACCACGCTTTCGAACTGGGCCGCCAGGACCAGCAGCACGATCAGCACGGCGAAGGCGAAGGTCAGGGCGACCTCGTTGGTGGTGTCCTGCAGGGTCGCGGCCTCGTTGATGAACCGCAGCCCGATGCCGGGCGGCAGGGTATCGTCGGCGATGGCCTGGATGCCGTCGATGGCTTCCTGCAGGGACATGTCGGCGGGAAGCACGGCCTCGACCTCGACCGCGCGCTTTTGGCCGGACCGGTCAAGCTCGGCCGCCGTGCCGACCTCTTCCAAGGTCACGAAGGCCGACAGCGGCACCAAACGCCCGTCGCCCGTCGGCACGAACAGATTGAACAGATCGGTCGGATCGTTGATGGCGCCGGCCGCGGATTCCAGCATCACCGGGATCGACCGGTCGTTGACGTTCAACTCCGCCACTTCGAACCCGGCGACCATGGCGCGGAGCGTGTCGACGATGCCCTCGACCTGGACGCCCAGATCCTCCGCCCGGCGGCGGTCGACCTTGACCGACAATTGCGGTTGGGTCTGCTGGAATTCGACCTCCGGGTCCTCCAGCCTGGGCAGGCGTTCGCGCATGGCGCCCAGGAAATCGAAGGCGGCGGCGGCGATGTCCTTGTAGTTGGACCCGGTCAGGGTGAATTCGATGCTGCCGCCGGCGCGGCGCAGGTTCAGGCTGTTGGGCGTGCGGACGCGGGCGGTCGCCCCCGGGATCGCCTTCAGGCCCTTGTTCAGGGATTTGGCGATCTCCTGTTGCGAGCGCTTGCGCTGGTCCCAGGGCACCAGGGGGGCGATCAGGTAGACGCGGTTAGGGTCCCAGCGCCCGACGATGGCGAACACGTTTTCCGCCTCGCCGCTGTCAACCAGCGGGCGCAGCAGGGCCTCGGCCTGGACCGACTGGCGGTCCATGTAGTCGAGCCCGACGCCGTCCGGTCCCTGCATCATGATGATGATGGCGCCGCGATCCTCACGCGGCAGCAATTCGGTCTTGATCGTGGGATAGACCAGCAATGCCGTCGCGGCGAGCATGGCCGTGCCGCCCAGGATCAGCAGCCGGGCGTTGAGGGTGAATTCCAGCATCCTGGCATAGGCCGCATTGATGCGCTGCCCGGCGGCGACCAGGACGGCCGGCGGTTTGGTCGGCCCGGCATCGCCCCGGTCGGGCAGGCGCGACGCCAGCATGGGCACCAGGGACAGCGCCACGAAGGATGAAATCGCCACGGCCACGGCCAGGGTGAAGCCGAATTCGGTGAACAGCTTGCCCGCTGTCGACGGCAGGAAGGCGATCGGCAGGAACACGGAAATCAGCGTCGCCGTGGTCGCCAGCACGGCGAAGAACACCTGGCGGGTGCCGTTGACGGCGGCGGCGTAGGACTTCATCCCGAGGGTGCGGTGGCGCTGAATATTTTCCAGCACCACGATGGCGTCATCGACGATCATGCCCGTGGCGAGGACCATGGCCAGCAGGGTCAGGATATTGACCGAAAAGCCCATCAGATAGATCGCCCCGACGGTGCCCATGATGGCGACGGGAATGGCGACGGTCGGGATCAGCGTCGGGCGGAGGCCGCCCATGAACATGAAGATCACGGCGATGACCACGGTGACGGCGATCAGCAGGCTGTTGATGACCTCGCGCACGGCCGAGCGGATAAATCGCGCATCGTCGGAAATCTTGACCAGACGCACGTCCTTCAGGCGTTTGTTCAGGCGCTCGACGCTTTTGTTGACGGCATCGGAAATGGCGATGGTGTTGGATTGCGCACGACGCACGATGCCCAGGCCGACCACCTTGGAGCCGTTGAGAACCGAGTAGCTTTCCGCCTCGGCCGGGCCGTAGAAGGCCTGCGCGACCTCGCCCAGGCGGACGTCCTTGCGCAATTCCAGATCCTCGACCTTGGCCGGCTCCCAGACCGAGGCGTCGGCGCGCACCAGCAGCATCTGGTCGTCCGATTTGAAACTGCCGGCGGGCACGTCGAGCCGGGTCGAGCGCAACACCTTGGCGACGTCATCGATGCTGAGGCCGTAACGCGCCAGTTTCATGGGGTCGACGACGATGCGCAGGACCTGTTCCTGATCGCCGAACAGGTCGACCGAGGCGACCCCGTCGATGGACAGGAACTCGGGCGAAATATCGTCCTCGGCGATGCGGGTCAGGTCTTCCTGGTTCACCTTGTCGGACACCAGGGCCAGACGGATGATCGGCGAGGAATCGGCGTCGGCCTTGACGACGGTGATGTCCTCGACACCTTCCGGCAATTGCCGCTCGACCCCGGCGACCGCTTCGCGGATGTCGTTGGCGGCGACGTCCAGATTGACGTTGGCGGAGAATTCGGCGCGGACGCGGCCGTTGTTTTCCTCGCTCGCGGCCTCGATGCGCTTGACGCCGGACACGCGGGCGACGGCTCCTTCGAGCACGCTGATCACCTCGGCGTCCATGGTTTCCGGAGAGGCGCCGTCGAAGAACGCGCGCACGGTGACGATGGGGCGGTCGACGTCGGGCAGTTCGCGGACCTCGACGCCCATGATCGCGGCCAGGCCGGCGATCATGATCAGCAGATTCATGACGACGACCAGCGTGGGCCGGCGGACCGACAGGGACGGCAGGTCGCTGAGCCGGGACATGTTACGGGATCGCCTTTTTCTTGCCCTTGGGGGCGACGTCGCCGGCGGCGAATTTATCGAAAGGAATGGCCTGGATGCGCTGGCCGGGGCGCAGGCCCTGGACACCCTCGACGACGATCAGATCGTCGGCGTTCAGCGGCCCGTCGACCAGGATGCGGCCGCGGTCGCGGCGGACGATTTTGACGAAGACCTTTTCCGCCGTCTCGGTCTTGCCGTTCTTCTTGGCGACCCGCCACAGGTAGGCGCCGTCGCGGCTCCACAAAACGGCGACCTCGCGGACGGTGGGATAAGGTTTTCCGGTGAAGGCAAGTTCGGTCTCGAACGACGTGCCGGGGCGGATCAGGTCTTCCTCGTTGGGGATCGTCGCCTTGACCCGGAGCGTGCGCGTAATCGGGTCGATGCGGCTGCCCAGTTGGGAGACCTTGCCCGCAAGCCGCAGGTCCGGCGCGGTCCAGGGACGGACCATGACCGGGTCGTCGATCTTGATGCGCCCGGCGTATTCCTCGGGCAGTTCGAACTCGACGAGGATCTCCGAGCGGTCGTCCAGGGTGGCGATCTGCGTATCCGTGGTCACCCGGTCGCCACGGTCGATCTCGGTCAGCCCGATGATGCCGTCGAAGGGGGCATAGACGATACGGTCGTCGAGCGCCTGTTCCGCCTGATCCAGGCGCAGGGTCGCGGCTTCCAGGTCGGTCTGCGCCGTTTCCAGACGGGCTTGCGATGCGGTGCCCGACGGCGCCAGTTTTTCCAGGCGCTTCAATTGACGGGTCGCGTCCTTGACCGCAACCTTGGCCAAGCGCACGGCGATCTGCTGATGGACGTCTTCCAGGCGCAGCAGAATCTGACCCTTATGGACCCGGTCCTGGCTGCGGAATGACACGGCGACGACCTCGCCGGCGGTCTTGGGATAAAGCGCCGCGGACTTGCGCGCCTCGCCCGTGCCGACGGCGCGGACGATGATCTTATCCGTGGCGGCGGGCGCCTTTTCGACCAAAACCCGCGTGCCGCCACCGGCTGCTCGGAGGGCGTCCTTGGGCTGGGCGCCGACCTCATTGCCGTTCAAGGCATACCAGCCGGCGCCGAGAACAACAGCCAGGCCGATCAGGATGACGAGTTGGGTGCGCAGAATCATGGTCGATGTCTCAATACGGTTCCGTGGTGTCAGGCGCCGAAGGATACCGGCCAATTCCACACAAATTCCTAATACGCGAAGATTAGCCGGGAACGAATGGGAACTTATCAAGTTTCATGGCGCGGGCGGCTGGAATTTTGTAACAAGATGTCGCGCACGGGCCCTGGCGGCTGTGCGTGCAACCGGAGCAAAAAGGAATTCCCGCATGTTCATCGTCACCGTCACCTTTGTCGTAAAACCAGAGCATATCGCGGATTTCTCCCCGGCGATGATCGAGAATGCGCGCGCGTCGGAAGACACCGAACCCGGCTGCCGACAGTTCGATGTCTGCCGCGATCCAAAGGATCCGGCGGTTACATTTCTTTACGAAGTTTATGACGATGCGGCCGCGTTCGAAGCCCATAAGGCGACGGCCCACTTCAAATCCTTTGACGCTCTGGTTCAGCCCTGGTTGGCGTCGAAAGAGGTCAAGACCTGGGTTCTCGCGGACTAAAGCGGCAGTTTCATCCCGGCGTGGCTGTGCACGAAGCCGAGGGATTCGTAAAACGCCAGGGCGTCAGGGCGTTCCCGGTCCGTGGTCAATTGCACCATCCGGCATCCCTTGTCCCGGGCGAGGCCGATGGCATGTTCGAACATCGCCCGGCCCAGGCCGCTGCCACGAGCCTTGGGGGCAACCCGCACGCCTTCGATCAATGCGCGCCAACCGCCTTGGTGAGAGATGTTCGGCAGCATCGTGATCTGCAGGCAGCCGATGACGCCGCCGTCATCGGCGACCAGCAGGCGGGTGTTGGGATCGTCCTGGATCGCCTGGAAGGCATCCAGGTAACAGGCGGGAAGCGGGGTTTCAAAACGCTCACGTTGCCGGCCTATTGGGTCATCGGCCAGCAGGGCGACGATATGGACGAGGTCGTCCGCAGTGGCGTCTCGGAATTTCATGATGTTGCTTTCGTAGATTGAGCCCGGGCGGCCTGTCAAAGCCAAGCGATGCCCGCTGCGTGAATTTTGTTTTTCCAGGATGCAGACAAATTTATCAAAAATCATCGAATTTCGTTGAACATCAAAATATTCACCGTTAAGCCGATAAGAGATCACGCCTACCACGGCATGGGTATCGATTATGGGGAGGGGGCATGCCGCCTAGCGAACTCGGGAGTGCCGGCGATCAGCCGTCTTCCGATCTTGGGTTTGTGCAAAGCCCTAAAATAAAACGCGTTTTTGACTTTTGGGTCAGCCTGCGCCGTGACCGGCTGTTTCCGGCATGGGCCGATGTCAGGCTGATGGACCTCTACGACGTGGCGCCCTTTTTGGCCGTGGTCGACGTGGAACATGAGAATGGCGCCCTGCGGTTCCGCTATCGCTTCTGCGGCACGGCGTTGGTCGAGGCGCGGGACCATCTGGTGCCCGCGGATCCCACCGGCCGGTGCATCGACGAGGTCGTTTGGCCGTTCGATCCGGCACCGTTGGTCGGGGCATGCGCCAAGGTCGTGGATCGGCGCAAGCCCAACCTGCTGGCCGTCGGCGAGGTCAACGAAAGCGCCTATCACCTGCACGAGCGGGGATTTTTTCCCCTCGGGTCGGCCGACGGCGCGGTGTCACATATCCTCATTTGCGTCGACGAAGTCCGCGCCAGGTGACGCCGATGTTTCCAACCGGCCGTGCCGGAGGTTAAATAGGGGATCGGACGTTTCAACGAGGATATGATCGCGCCATGACCGACCGCCCCACATCGCCGCCTGCTGCCTCCAACGAACCGACCCTGGACGCCGACGAAATCCTTGCCGGCATCCTCGAATGGGTTGCCATCGAAAGCCCGTCCCATGACGGCGTTGCGGTCAACCGAATGGTCGATCTCGTCGAAAAAGGGCACGCGGCGCTGGGGGCCAGGATCGAGCGCACGCCGGGGCGCGACGGGTTCGGCGACATTCTGGTGACGCGCACGCCCTGGGGCGGCGATGGGCCGGGAATTCTCGTGCTGTCGCATCTGGATACGGTGCACGCCATGGGCACCATCGAAAACGAACTGAAGGTGCGGCGCGAGGACGACAAGGTCTACGGCCCCGGCATCTATGACATGAAGTCCGGCGCCTATATTGCCAATCACGCCTACCGCCATCTGGTGCGCGCGGGCAAGGAAACGCCGCTGCCGATCACCTTCATGTACGTTCCGGAAGAGGAAATCGGCAGCCCTACGTCGCGCAAGATGATCGTCGACCTGGCGAAAAAGAACAAATACGTCCTGGTCACTGAACCGGCGCGGGATGGCGGGAAGGTCGTCACGGCGCGCAACGGGCGGCTGAAGTACGACATCACCGTCATCGGCCGCCCGTCCCATGCCGGTCTGCGCCACATGGACGGGCGCAGCGCGATCCGGGAAATGGCCCATCAGATCCTGTTTCTCGAAGGGTTGACCGACTACGGCCGCTCGATCACCTGTTCCGTCGGCACGATTTCCGGCGGCACCCTGACCAACGTGGTGCCGGCGAAATGCACCATTACCGTGGACCTGCGGGTGCCGGATATGGACGCGGCCGAGGAGATCAAGGCCAAGGTCGAGGGCATGACGCCCGTCGGTCCCGACTGTGTTCTGAAAATCGAAGGCGGTGTCGACCGCCCGCCCTATGAAAAGTTCGAGGGCATCGAAAAGCTGTTCCAGCACGCCAAGGGTCTGGCGGCGGAAATCGGCTTCGATCTTCAGGATCTGAAGACTGGCGGCGGCTCCGACGGCAACTTCACCGGCGCCCTTGGCATTCCGACGTTGGACGGCCTGGGCGCCGACGGCCACGGCGCTCATTCCCATGACGAATTCATCTACTACTCGTCCCTGGTCGAGCGCTGCCGCCTGATGATCCGTCTGTTCGAAACCTTGGAGTAGAATGACCGGTCAGGTCGCTCTATCGGCATTGTTTGTCATGCTGACGGACAACAGGTGTGGCGGCGGATATAGGGAAGGGCGGCGTCCTTGCGGAACGGTATTACCTGCACTGCCACGTGGCCGGCGCGTTCAATCCGCACGGCGGGATCGGGTCGACCCCGTCCCTGCAGTGGATCAAGAAACTGCCCGACTGGCGGGATCGGCTTCAGACGCTCTACGTTCGCCGCCCCCATCTTCGCTTTTGTCGAACTGATGCCCGCGTCCAAAGACCATTCGGACATCACCCCGATCGATGGAAAATAGCGGCGTGGGCTACTCCCAATCCGCCTTGGACAGTGACGCGATCAGATCATGGACCGCGCGGCGCTTGCGCGGATTGTCGATGCTGTAATAGGCGGTAACCAGTTCGGTTGTTTCGCTGGACCCCATGACGTCCGAGGAATCGCGCGGGTCTTCGGCGAACACGACGTCCAGATCAAAATTGTCCTGGGTCATCTGGACATCCTGCGGCATGCCGTCGAAGAAATAGGCGACGGGAATATCCAGGATTCGGCTGAGCTGGTACAGCCGGCTGGCACCAATGCGGTTGGCACCCCGTTCGTACTTCTGGATTTGCTGGAACGTCAGGCCCAAAGAGTCCCCCAACTCCCCCTGACTCATCCCTTTCCGTTTTCGCTGTTCGCGAACCCGCCCGCCGACATGGATGTCCACGGGATGTGCCACCCCCGGCGGCATGCGGTTCGGGTGCGATTTTTTGGATGCTTTAGGCATATACGGTTTCAACCTCCGTTTTTAATATCCGTTGAATTTTTGGATAATTGGTCTGATTTGTGGAGGATTTCAGGGCGAGCGAACCCTTTGAATCCGTGCGCAAGCTAACACACTGCATATCCGCATGTTATCTAGACAAAAGGCCTATAAGTGTCGCGAAATACACGGAATTATGGTTCCGTGCAGCGATTATGGGGTACTTTGAATTGTATGAGAAAGCCGTGCCGGTCCAGCCGGGCGGAAGCGCAAGCTCAGTCGTCGCCGCCGTCGTTACCGTCGTCCAGGATGTCCTCAAGGGCATTGCCGGCGTAGGGGATTTCCTCTTCGACGAGATCCCAGATGGTCCGCGCCGTGGGGACGTCCCGTTCCTCGGCGATATGGGCGACAAGGCCCGCGGCGCGGGCGATCACGGCGAAGCCGCGCATGATTTCCGGCGGGATGCCGATTTCAGACAGCACCGCCGCCGTGCCGCCCGTCGCGTTAATGGTCATGTGCTTGCCGAACGAATCGTCGACGGCCTGACTAAGAACCTCGATGGCACGGATGTAATCGCCTCTGACGCCGTTCGCCCGGGCGATTTCGAACAGCTTGGGCGTGCGGGGATCGTCCGGTTTGTGCAGGTGATGGCCAAACCCGGGCAGATGCTTGCGCTGGGCCCGGTGCTCGGCGACGATCCGCTTCGCCGCCGTATCCATCGGCTCTGCCCCTTCGACCATCTCGCGCAGCAGTTTGGAGCAGTTCTCCATGGTGCCGACGAAGGTCGAGCCCACGTTGAGCAACCCCGCCGCCACGGCGGCCTGCAGGGCTTCGGGCGCGGAATGGTAGGTCAGGCGCGTGGCGACGGCACTGGGCGTCAGGCCATGTTCCATCAGCGCCAGCAGAACCGCATCGATGATCGCCACGTCGGCGGGCGTGGGTGTGCGGTTCAGGATATGGCCGATCATGGCTTCGGTGAAGCTCATCTTGCCCATCATGTCCGTCACCAGATTCTGATCCCGGTAATAGAGATCGGTCAGCGTGTGGGTCGCCAGCTTCTGGGTCGGTTTGATCTTCTCGGCCATGGGTCTTACGCCTCCTGGAACTGGGCTTTGGCTTCGCGGCGCAGAACCTTGCCCACGGGGCTGCGGGGCAGCTCGTCGACGAAATGCACGCGCTTCGGCGCCTTCACGGAATCCAGCCGCGATTTGACGTACTGGATGATCTCGTCCTCGTCGGCGGGCTGGCCGGCATGGACCTCGACCGCCGCCTGCACGGCCTCGCCCCATTTGTCATCGGGCAGGCCGAACACGACGCATTCCTTGACCGCCGGATGCTGGCCCAAAACGGCCTCCACATCGGACGGGAACACGTTGAAGCCGCCGGTCACGATCATGTCGCGGATGCGGTCCTTGATATAGATGAAGCCGTCTTCCTCGATCGCGGCCACGTCGCCGGTATACAGCCAGCCGTCCTTGATGGTCTCGGCCGTGGCATCCGGCATGTCGAGATAACCCTTCATGACCAACTCGGACTTGATGACGATCTCGCCGGCTTGCCCGGTCGGCAGGAAATTACCCTCGGGATCGACCACGCGCAGGTCGCAGCGGTCCGTGGTGTGGCCGCAGGACGCCAGGCGATGGTCGTTGTTCAGCCAGTCGCGCGACCGCATGACGGTGACGATTTGCGGCACCTCGGTCTGCCCGTAGCAGGTTTCCAGAGCATTGTTGAACATCGGCAGGCCGCGCTTGATCTCGTCCGGGCGCATGGCGGCGCCGCCGACGATGACATGCTTCAGGCTCTTGAAATCGCGTTTCGTCAGGTCTTCCTCGGCCATCATCATGTAGATCACCGTGGGTGGCAGGAACACCGTGGTCACGCGGTCCTTTTCAATGGCCTCGATGATCGCGGCCGGGCGCGCCGGCTGCGGCATGAAGACCTGTGTTCCGCCCTGGGCCAGGATCGGCACCAGTAGGGTGCCCGTGCCATGGGTCATGGGGGCGGCCAGCAGGTTGCGGTCGTCGCCGTCCAGTTCGAACGCGCGGATCATCAGGTCGATGCAGGTGTGCCACACCCGATACGTCTGCTGCACGCCTTTGGGACGACCCGACGAGCCGCCGGTGAATTTGATGGCCTGAACATCGTCGGGTGCGAGGTCATGGCGCTTCGGCGTGCGCCCGGCGAAGTCGCTCATCAGCGCCGCCAGGTTCAGATCACCGCCGCAGGCATGCTGGCTGCCACCAGTCGGCCGGCCACGCACCATGGTGGCGGCACCCGGATCGAAGCGATCCATGCAATCGGCGTCGGCAACGATGATCGAGGGGGCGGTGACCTCGACCATGCGCGACAGTTCCTCCTCCCCGTTGCGGGGGTTCAGGGGTACCCAGGTCTTGCCGGCGGCCAGCGTGCCCAGGAACGCGGTCAGGTGTTCGACCGTGTTGTAGCCGCAGATGCCGACCCGGCTTTGCGGTGTCGGGTCGATGTCCTGCAGGGCCGCCGCGACGGCGTTGACGCGGGCGGCGAGGTCGCCGTGCGTCAGGGTCAGGTCCCCGTCCTTGATGGCGATGCGGTCGGGGGCCTTGGCGGCGGCGCGAAGGAAATGGTCGATGGGCAGGTCCATGGCGGCAATCTTCATGCTGGTCTGAGGAAAGGAGCGGCGGATCGGTCCTGGAAATCAATCCTGGGGCGTCATGTCGGTCTTGTAGCGCTTCCAGCGTTCCACGTAGTGGGGCGGGATGTGGGCGAGCATCTCCTTCTGCGCGTCGGAGACCTCTTTGATTACCTTGCCGGGAATGCCCATGACCAGAGAGTTGTCGGGAATTTCCTTGCCCTCGCCGATCAGCGCTTTGCCGCCGATGATGCAGTTGCGGCCGATCCTGGCGCCGTTCAGGACCACCGCGCCGATGCCGATCATGGTGCCGTCGCCGATGGTGCAGCCGTGCAGCATGGCCATGTGGCCGACGGTGCAGTGATCGCCGATGGTCAGGGGAAATCCGGGATCGGCGTGCAGCACGCTGCCGTCCTGGATTTGCGTGCCTTCACCGATGGTGATGACGTCGTTATCGCCGCGCACGGTGGCGCCGAACCAGATGCTGGCGTCCTTTTTCAGAACCACGTTGCCGATCACGGCGGCGTTCGGCGCGATCCAGTAATTGTCGCCGTCAGTCTGGACCTTAAGGTCGCCCAGAGCATATTTCATGTTCGTCTCCCACGGGGTTTTCCTTAGGCTATAGCGCCCAAGCCGGCCCAGGGCAATTGCGTTCCGTCCAGGATGGCGTAATCTGGGGCCTTCCCGAACACCGGAGAGTACAAAACCATGCCAGGTACAAAACGCCCGAACCGCAAGCCCAAGAAAAAGCGCACATCCGTCGACAACGACAAATCCGGACAACAACACGGCCCCGGCGTCACCGCCGGCGCCAACGCCAAATCCTATGGCGCGTCGAAGGGCGGGCGGTCGATTTCCAGCCCGGCCATGACCCGCGGTGCCGCCAGAGGCGGCTGACCAGGGCGGCTG
>CAXAVJ010000053.1:0-23957 GCA_963972065.1 uncultured Rhodospirillaceae bacterium | reverse complement strand
CCGGCGGTCGGGCCCGAAATAGCCGCCCGTGGATTCCACGTACTGGCGCTTGTCCTGCACCGAGGTGACCAACCGCTTGTACAGCGATGCCGCCGAGATCGGCTTGGCCAGGAAGGAATTGATGCCGGCGTCGCGTGCTTCCTCGACCCGCTTCATTTCCGTGTAGCCGGTCAGCATGATGATCGGAACGAAGCGATTGGGCACATTTGCCCCCTTGCGGATACGTTCAACGAACTCCAGCCCCGACACGGGCGCCATGTTCCAATCGGTGATGATCAGGTCCGGATCCAGATTGACCACAAGATCATAGGCTTCCTCGGCATCCGACGACACCGTGACTTCCTTGATCCCGAATCCCTCAAGGAACGTGCGCACGAGTTCCCGCATGTGGAAACTGTCATCCACCACCAAAATCCGCAATGCGCTGAAATCGTATCCGTCGCTCATCGATGCTTTGTAACCGGCGGATGCCGGGGCGCTTTCCCAACTCGTTTCAAGGCTCATGGGTCACTATCCAAATTTTTACCCCTCAGGGCAATCCTACTGCTTAACCTGACAAAAACCTGAACACCGCAACACGTTTTCGTGGTGCGTTATTTCGCAGTTCGTCCGATTGACCCGGCTTATACACGGATTATTCCATGTCTCTTATATGACTTTAGTCGACATCATTACTTGTGATCCGCCTTCGCAAACCCAACTATATGAACCGATTCATTTTCAGGACAAAACTGCCTATGCGGCGCGATCACGCGGACCCCGCCAACAGCCCCCGCCGGAACGACTGGCAAACCATCAAGACCCTGGCGCCCTACCTATGGCCTGCCGGGGAACAGGCGCTGCGCCTGCGCGTCGTGCTCGCCATGATTTTCCTGGCCGCGGCGAAAGGGGCCAGCGTCGCTGTCCCTTACGTCTACAAACAGGCAATCGACGCCCTGGACGGAAACCAGGGCGCATTGATCGCCGTGCCGGTCATGGTCCTGATCTCCTACGGTGTCGCCCGGGTGCTGGCTCAGGCCTTGGGCGAACTGCGCGACGCCGTATTCGCCAAGGTCGCCCAGCGCGCCATCCGTCAGGCCGGGCTCAAGACCTTCCGCCACCTGCACCGGCTCAGCCTACGCTTTCATCTGGACCGCAAGACCGGCGGCGTCAGCCGCGCCGTGGAACGGGGCACCAAGGGTATCGAATTCCTGCTCCGATTCATGCTGTTCAACGTCGTGCCGACCCTGGTCGAGGTCATCCTGACCTGCGGCATCCTGTGGTACCTGTTCGGCATCTGGATGGCCCTGGTCGCGTTCCTGACCATCGGCGTCTATATCGCCTGGACGCTGGCCGTCACGGAATGGCGTATCCAGTTTCGCCGCACCATGAACGCCACCGACAACGAAGCCAACACCAAGGCCATCGACAGCCTGCTGAATTTCGAGACGGTGAAGTACTTCGGCAACGAGGATCATGAATCCCGGCGCTTCGACAAGGCGTTAGCGCGCTACGAAGATGCGGCGGTGAAGTCCAACACCTCCCTGGCGTTCCTCAACATCGGCCAGGGTGCGATCATCGCCATCGGCCTGACGGCGATCATGTGGATGGCAGCGGACGGCGTCGTCGCCGGCACCATGACGTTGGGTGACTTCGCCATGGTCAACGCCTACCTGATCCAGTTGTACATGCCGCTCAACTTCCTGGGTTTCGTCTACCGCGAAATCAAGCAATCGCTGATCGACATGGAACAGATGTTCCGCCTGCTCGACGAAAACCCCGAGGTCGCCGACAGCCCCGGCGCCAAGCCCCTGGCGATCACCGGTGGCGAATTGCGGTTCGAGAACGTGTCCTTCGCCTACGACGCCCGGCGCGAGGTCCTGCACGACATTTCCTTTACCGTGCCGGCGGGCAAGACCGTCGCCATCGTCGGTCCCTCGGGTTCGGGCAAGTCGACCATCTCGCGCCTGCTGTTCCGGTTCTACGACGTGTCCGGCGGGCGCATCACCATCGACGGCCAGGACGTGCGTGCCCTGACCCAGGTGTCCTTGCGCGCCGCCATCGGCATGGTCCCCCAGGACACGGTGCTGTTCAACGACACGGTGTTCTACAACATCGCCTACGGCCGCCCCGGCGCCAGCCCGGCCGAGGTCGAAGGGGCCGCCCGCACGGCGCAGATTCACGATTTCATCATGGCCCTGCCCGACGGCTACCAGGCCACGGTTGGTGAACGGGGGTTGAAGCTGTCCGGCGGCGAGAAGCAGCGCGTGGCCATCGCCCGCACGGTGCTGAAGGCGCCGGCGATCCTGATCTTCGACGAAGCGACCTCGGCCCTCGATTCGCGAACCGAACAGGACATCGTCAAGGCGCTGAAGGCCGTCTCCAAAGACCGCACCACGGTGACCGTGGCGCATCGCCTGTCGACCGTGGTCGACGCCGACGAGATTCTGGTGCTGGAAGCCGGGCGCATCGTCGAACGCGGCAGCCACCCGGACCTGCTGAACAAGAACGGACGCTACGCCGACA
This sequence comes from uncultured Rhodospirillaceae bacterium, assembly GCA_963972065.1. Classification (GTDB taxonomy): domain Bacteria; phylum Pseudomonadota; class Alphaproteobacteria; order Rhodospirillales; family Casp-alpha2; genus UBA1479. The sequence goes on along the minus strand of CAXAVJ010000053.1, from coordinate 21,452 downwards.
TGTGGGCCCGCCAGCAACAGCAGGAAAAGGCCCGCGAGACCCTGGCCGACGACGCCCCGGGCATCAGCGTGCGAAACGCCGCCGAAAAACCGGCGGCCAAATAGCCCGGTGCCGACCGGTCATGTTTGACAGTTTCAAATACCCCTACCTATGTTGCATTCTCCCAGCACCTGCACCGTGCGTCGCAGACGCGCCGTCCGACGAACGAAAAGGTCCAAGGAAACGGCATGGATCCCAACGAACTGGTCGAACGCATCCGCAACGGCGATGCAGATGAGGCAATTTCGCAAGTCCTCGCGGAAAATCCGGCCCTCACTTTCGAAAGTCTGGTCGGCGGCGCCCTGAATTGGGGGCTGGACGACGTGTCGGAAACTTTGTTGCGTCGACTTTTGCAAGACCAGCCCGAGCACGAAGCGGCCAACGACCATCTGGCCGAACTTCTGTATCGCCAGAAGCGGTACGAAGACTGTATTCCCCACTACAAATTTCTCTGCACCCGCTTTCCTGATCGAGTTCCCGCTTTTTCCCGCCTGTGTTGGGCATATTTCGAAACGCATAACATCGAGGGACTCCGCGAGACTCTTCACACGGCGCAGCGACAGGTTGTCGACGGCCATCACCTCAGCTGGCAGGCCGGCGCACCGCTGCTTTTTTACCTTTCACCGGACGAGACTGCGGCGCATACCGCCCGCCACCAGACAGTCCGCACCGCTGTCGCCAGCAGTCGCGGTCGGCCGATCTCCCCGCACGCAGCCACACCCCCCTCAGCGGCACGGATATTGACCGCAACAACCGGCGGCGCTTCGGAGTTCGGTTGCGATGCGGCCGTCCTGTCAGCCGCGGTCGCGTCTACATTGGACGGGGCGGAATATCGGTTTGAGTATGGCCCGTCATCCGAGGACATGAACGCCGCCACCCCCTGGCGGCCGGTACCCGGCAACCTGAACGCCGAGTTCATCGCCTCGCCCGATGAAACACCCGCCGCCTATTCGCTTTACGCCGCCGACCTTAGTTGGAATGAAGACGTCGGCGCCTATGTCATGGACTGGCCGTTCGGCAAGGACCCCAATCACCTTTCCGGAATCGGGTTCCTGGAATTGATCTGCGGCCTATGGCCGAATAGTTGCCAGTTCGACGGCAACCAGGAACACAAGCCCTATGAAACAGGGGATCTGCGTGATGCGGAACTGACCCTGGATCTGTACGCCGAAAACATAGATGCGAAAGACTTTCTGTTTTGCGTCGGTCTCGGCAACGTCAGCACCTATTGGATGCTGAGCGGCGCACCGTTCGATCTGTCCGCCCCCAAGGCCGACGGGATGAACGAAATTACAGTCCGCCTGACATCTGATCCGGCATCGTGGACGGCATTCGGAAACAATCCGCGCGAGCAATCAAATGCCGACAGATATGGCCACGGCCCTCTTCACGATGCGCTATCCACCCATATGGGGAACCTCGTCCTTACCGCGACATTCGGCAATTGGCGCGAGACCCTGACGGGCCGTCTAGGGATCAAGCGCGCCGTTCTGAAGTATCGGGATAAAAGTATCCTGCACCCGGACAACGGCACTCGGTTGATCGAGCACCCAATATCCTCCATCAGCGACGCCCACAACCTGACAAACGGCCGACGCGGTGATCCGAACGGAGGTTGGTTCCATTCCGGCCCTGTGACGGATCCCCTGGCATTCCGCTGGCAACTGACCAAGCCCCTGAACATCGCCACCCTGGTCTTGCATCAAGATGTCGCCTGGCCGACGCGGAAATGCCGGATCGGCGTCACGACAGCGGCGGGACAGGACTACACTTGGGATATCGATTTGCCCTGCGACAACGACCCGGTAACGGGGATGCGCCATTTCTCGGTCCGCCTTCCGGCGCTAGGCCCTAGCCTGACCTTCTCCCTGGAACTTTTGGAAGGCGCCGAGGATCAAGGCTTAGGGTTGGAGGCCGTCGAATTGTTCGCGACCGATCATATCCCACCGCCAAGCGCGATACCTGTCTCCGTATGTGAAGAAATTTCCGGGCTTCCCACCGGAGCACCAGTCTTTTACAGGGTCGTTTGCCGCGCCAACGGAGAGGTTCAGACAGGGGAGACTCGGGATCTGCCGGTTCCCCCGAACGACGCACCGATCCTTCACGCCCTGTCTCTGTATGCAAACGCCAGGGACAAGGCCATCGTTCAAGTCCGCGCCAACGCCATGGGACATGACACGGTCATCCAATGGCGGTTAGATGACGGCGCGTGGCGGGAAACGGCCCTCGGGTGGGAAAAGACGGCCGCGCATCGCTACCTCCAAGTGCACGCACCGGCCGCCGGAGACCACAGGATCGAGGTGTCGCTGAACAGCGCGGCCGGGGAAAGCCCGGTACAAAGCATTCATTTCACAACCGCCTGACGGATCTGCGATCCGCGGCACGAATTTTTCCCGCCTGCCCGCAATGGTTCGGTGGAAACCGAACCATTGGCTCTTTATTCCGCCCCTATTCCCCAGTAAGCCTGTGCCTCCATCCCCACCGACGCGGAACATCATGGGCATTTTGGAATTGACGATCCTGGCCGGCGCGCTCGCGGGCGGCTTCGTGTCGGGACTGACCGGGTTTGGCACGGGCCTGACGGCGCTGGCGGTCTGGCTGACGGTAATCGAGCCAACGGTCGCCGCCCCCCTGGTCGTGATCTGCTCGCTGATTTCCCAGTTCTTCACCCTGCCCGCCATCTGGCACGCGATCTCCTGGCCGCGCGTTTTGCCGTTTATCGTCGGCGGCGTGGTCGGCGTGCCGCTCGGCACGCTGATCCTGCCGATGGTTTCGGTCGACGGCTTCAAGCTGTTCTTCGCAATCTTCCTGGTGCTCTACTGCGCCTTCACCCTGGCTCAGCGATCCGCGCCCAAGCTTGCCTGGGGCGGCAAGCTGGCCAACGCCATCGTCGGCCTGGGCGGCGGGGTTCTGGGCGGCCTGACCGGCCTGTCCGGGCCGCTGCCAACCATCTGGGCGACCCTGCGCGGCTGGTCCAAGGACGAAAAGCGGGGCGTATTCCAAGGTTACAACACGGCCATTCTGCTGTTTGCCGTGGTTACTCAGGCGATCGGCGGCTTCATGACCCTGGAAGTCGGCCGCGTGGCCCTGATCGCTTTTCCCGCCACCATCGTGGGTTCCTGGGTCGGGCGCAAAATCTACGGCCGCCTGGGCGACAGTTCGTTCAACCAGGTCGTTCTGGCGCTGCTGATGTTTTCCGGAATATCGATGATCGTGGCCATCGTCTGGCCGGGTTGAGCTTTGCCGATCAGCGGGTGCCGCGCGCATCGAGCTTCGCCAAATCCGCGCTGTCCAGTTCGCACTGGAACTGGAACACGCCGATCACATGCCGGTCCGGCTGATCGTCGCCATCGAGGCGAAAAAAGGCGCCTTCGAAGAAATTCAGCGCCGATCTGTCGACATAGCCCAGATTTCCGATCACGCGGACCGGCTGATCGGAATTCAGAACCTTGCGATAAATCTCGAAAGTGTTGCGCGCCGCCTTCGGCGAATAGCTCTCGCTCACCCGTTTGCCGCTACAATCCAATCCATAAAGCTCGACCAGCCGCGTCCCCCAATAACGGCAGATCAAATCCTCTTCACCGGGAAGGACGTCGCGCACGCAGAGGCAGGGCGTGATGGCGTAAATGTCCATCAGGTTGACGTCCGACCATTGCGGCCGCATACGCCCCCCGCGTTTGCGCTGCCAGTATTCATGCAGCGTGATTGTGTTGGGGAATTTAAACGCCGCCGATTCCTCGGCATGCAGGGTGATGCTGGAAACCTTGAGCTGGCTTGTGCGCAATACCGCTACCTGTCGCTGCTCTGCCCGAACGATAAAACCGGTCTATATATTCGACCCTTCTGATGCAGTTGGCCAGATGCTTGCTGCCGTGGCAATCAGCCAAAAGTCAGGGGTCGCACCAGGGGCCGCCTTCCGGAATCCAACGAAAAATGCGGCGGTGTTGCCGTCTAGCGGGCGATCCAGCCGCCGCCGAGCACGCGGTCGCCCTGATAGAACACGCAGGCCTGGCCCGGCGCCACGCCGTTCTGGGGCGTATCGAACGTCACGGCGGCCGTGTCGTCGCCGGTGCCGAACAGGGTGGCGGACACGGGCTTGAACATGGAGCGGATCTTGACCTCGACCCGATGCACCTTGGCCCGCAGGGGGCCGTCGCCCAGCCAGTTGACCTCGTGCACGTTCAGGCTTTCCCGGCCCAAGGCCGCCTTGGGCCCGACGACGACGCGCCGGGTTTCGGGCTCCAGGCGCAGCACGTAAAGCGGGTCACCCATCCCGCCGATGCCGATGCCTTTTCGCTGGCCGACAGTGAAATGGATGATGCCGTCGTGGCGGCCCAGCACCTTGCCCGCCTGGTCGACGATGTCGCCGGGGTCATGGGCTTCCGGGCGCAGGCGTTCGACGATGCGCGCATAATTGCCGTCGGGCACGAAACAGATGTCCATGCTTTCCGGCTTATCCGCAACCGCCAGCCCCAGGCGCGTCGCATGGGCGCGGGTTTCCGCCTTGTCCATGGCGCCCAGCGGGAAGCGCAGAAAATCCAACTGCGCGCCCGTGGTGGCGAACAGAAAGTAGCTCTGGTCCTTGGACGCATCGGCGGCGCGGTGCAATTCGGACCCCGTCTTCCCCTGAACACGGCGCACGTAATGGCCGGTAACCAGGGCATCGGCGCCCAGTTCACGGGCCTGGCCCAGCATGTCCTTGAACTTCACCGTCTGATTGCAGCGCACGCAGGGAATGGGTGTTTCGCCGCGCAGGTAGGTGTCGGCGAAATCGTCCATGACCTGGTCCTTGAACCGGCTTTCGTAGTTCAGGACGTAATGGGGAAAATCCAATTGGTCGGCGACGCGCCGCGCGTCGAAGATGTCCTTGCCGGCGCAGCAGGTCTTCTGCCCCGGGCTGGGTTCGCCCTGGTCGTACAACTGCATGGTCATGCCAACCACGTCGTAGCCCGCCTCGCGGACCAGCGCGGCCGCGGTCGAGCTGTCGACGCCGCCGGACATGGCGACGACGACGCGGCAGTCCTTGGGATCTCTTCCCAGGCCCAGATCGATCATGGCGGTGCTCATGGGGCGGAATATAGGACTTTCCCCGGGCGGTGCAAGGCGCCCGCGCGACGATCCTAGGCCGCCGGTGGCGTCCGCGAGGCCTTCATGTCCGCCGCCGCGTCGTCGGCCGCCCCCAGTTCATCAAGTGTCTTCAGGGTCACGGAGCGGAAATCCCGGCGATAAAGCACCAGCAGGACCCAGACCGTGGTACCGAACAGCATGAGCGGATGGATGAACCAGGGCAGCAGCGCCAAGGCAAAATAGTAGGATCGGAGCCCCCGGTTGAAGTTGTCCTGGGCGCGCGACAGGATCGTCGCCGCACGGGGCGGGAACTGAGCCGTGATCGCGGCGTCGCATTGTCCCGCATGGGGGGCGGCCCCGATCATGACCAGGGTGTAATTGAACTGGCGCAGGCACCAGGCGAACTTGAAGAAGGCATAAACGAACACCAGAACCAGGATGAACACACGGAATTCCATCAACCGCCGGGACGCCGGCTGGGCCATGGAAACGTCATGAATGATGACGCGTAAATCTTCAATTTGACCCAGCAGGGCGACAATCCCGGCCAATACCAACAACGTGGTGGAAATGAACAGGCTGCCCGAACGGATGTAGGAATTGACGATCTGCACGTCGGCCATGCGGTTGTCGCGCTCCAACATGCGTTCCATCCAGCGCAGGCGGTAATCGTGCAGCACGACCGCCATCGGCCGTTTACCCCAGGCGATCTGGTCGGCGAGCGCCGTATAAAGCGCCGCCCCGGCGAGAAACCAGGCGAGCGCCAGGGCATCCAGCAGCGGAATGGACGTGTCAAACAACATGGTCTCGCTTAGCGACATGAAACCCCCTCATCAACTGGAACGTCGACCTGCACTATCGGTCTATGTCATTCGGTCTGCAAATAGGTTACACACGAATTTCGCCCTAAGCAGGTCTAAGAGGCCGGGATGCCGGGGAAGAAAGAGCCGCGAAGCCTAACGGAAAGCGCATTGATCGCCAGGGTCGAGGCTCTGGAAGTCGAGCTTGCGCAGCTGCGCGCCCATGCCCATTCGCAAAACATTCCATTGCCGACCACGGGCGCCCCTACCGCACAGACCGTTCCCGCCCTGATCGACGCCTTGGAACGGGTCGATGACGGTGTCGTGGTCTACGATGCCGAGGACCGCCTGGTTTTCGTCAACAAGGCCTACCTGCGATATCTGCCCGAGGACTTGAAGGCGATCTATGTCCCGGGTGCCGTGTTCGAGGACCTTGTCCGCGCCCATACGGATCGTGGCCTGATCGACCAGGCAGTCGGCCGCGAGGAGGAATTCATTCGCATCCGCCTGGACCGTCACCGCAATGCCATGGGCCTGCCGGCACACCGGTTCGCCAACGGCATCTGGTACGAACTCATGGAATACCGCCTGCAGGACGGCGGCATCCTGACCATCCGCCGCGACGTCAGCGAATGGATCGCCGTCACCACGGCGCTGCGCGAAAATGAGGAACGGTTCCGTGATTTCGCCGAGGCATCCCAGGACTGGCTATGGGAAATGGACGAGAACCTGCGGTTCTCCTATTTCTCAGACCGCTTCTACTGGGCGTCGGGCGTGCGCCCGGAACAGCTGCTGGGCCGGTCGCGCCGGGAATCCCTGTGGGACAACCCGGACGAAGAACCCTGGAAAAGCCATATCGCCGACCTGGAGGCCCATCGCTCGTTCCGCGATTTCATCCATTCCCGCGTCCGTCCCGACGGAGAGATCAACTATCTGGCGATCAGCGGCAAGCCCGTCTACGACAAGGACGGCACCTTCAAGGGCTATCGCGGCACGGGGCGCAACATCACCAAGCAATGGCGCGCGGAACGGGATCTGGCCCATGCCAAGGACGCGGCCGAACGCGCCAATCGCGCCAAGACCGAATTCCTCGCCAACATGAGCCACGAATTCCGCACGCCGCTGAATTCGATCATCGGATATTCGGAACTCATCGGCATGGGCACACTCGGCCCCCTGGGCAACGAGAAATATGCCGAATATATCGCCAACATCAAACACTCGGGCCGCCACCTGCTGGAACTCATCAACGACGTATTGGATATTTCCCTGATCGAGGCCGGAGAAATCCAGTTCCAGGAGGAAATTTTCGACATCGGCGCCGCGGTCGAAGCCTGCGTCACCTTGATGGAGGAAGAGGCCAAACAGGCGCACATCACCTTGGAATCCCACTTGGCAACAATGCCCCCGTTCATGGGCGACGAGCGGCGATTGCGTCAGATCGTCATCAACCTGATGTCGAACGCAATCAAATTCACCCCCGACAACGGCACCGTGCGGGTCGACCTTGAACAGGCCACCGAGGGCGGGCTGCTCGTCCGGGTTTCCGATACGGGTATCGGCATCGCCGAAAAGGATTGGGAAAAGGTTCTGAGCCCCTTCGGCCAGGCCGAAGGCCCCTTCGCCCGGCGCTTCAAGGGTGTCGGCCTGGGATTGCCGCTGGTCAAGAACCTTGCGGAAATGCACGACGGCACGTTGGAACTGGACAGCACCCCTGGAAAAGGCACTGCGGTCATCGTCCGCTTTCCAGCGGCGCGGCTTCGGGTCATGGAAAGCGGCTGACGGGTCAGTCCCGCTCGTCAAGCCAGGCCATCTGGATGGCTTCCAGGACCTTTTCGTTGGATTTCTGCGGATCGTCCTCGAAGCCGGGGAGTTCCTGAACCCACTTCCACAAGTCCGTGAACCGCAGATTGACCACATCCGCGTCGGGATGGGTCTCTTCCAGCTCGATGGCGATGTCGACGGTGTCGGTCCAGCGCAGTCCCATGTTTTCCTCCCTGACAGCTTGCCCTAGCTGAGCTTATTGATTTACGCAAATCGTCGTCGCGCCCTAAAGGCCGCTCGGGATTTGCGGGTCAGACCTTGCGGTCGACCATCATGTTGCGGGTCGCCTTGGGCAAGGTCACCTTGAGGCCGTCCAATTCCTCGCCCATGACGATCTGGCAGCCGAGGCGCGAGGTATGGGTCAGCCCGAAGGCAAGGTCGAGCATGTCCTCTTCGTTCTCGCTTGCCTCATCCAGCTTGGCGTAGAAATCCGGATCGACAACCACATGGCAGGTCGAGCACGCAAGCGAGCCCTCGCAGGCGCCCTCCAGGTCGATTCCGTTGCGGTGTGCGACCTCAAGGACGGACAGGCCCTCCGGCGCGTCGACTTCCTTGGGCGTGCCGTCGGGCAGCACGAAGGTCATTTTGAACATCTTTGTCATGGGTTTTTTCGTTCCTCGTTCCGTCAGTCGCCGACGTCGGCGGACTTGCGCGCATGGTTGTAATCGCGCACGACATCGTCCCGTTCGTGGGCGGCCTCATCCAGGCGGTCGACCTCGACACCGCGCAGGGCCGCGCGGATGCCACGGTCCATGCGTTTTTCGGCGAAGGATCGGGTACCTTCTTCCAGTTTCTCGACCGCGCCGTTGATGGCGTCGCGGTCGTCGCCGGCGATCGCCGCCTCCGTCGCCGCCAAAAGCGCGGTGATTTCCGTGCGCTCGCCATCGTCCAATAGATCGCCGTCGATCTCCATCGCGGCCTTGACCGCGCCCACGGCACGGCCGGCCTCGACCCGTGCCTCGGCGATCAGACGCTGCGTCATGTCTTCCTTGGCATTCTTCATGCTGTCGTAAAGCATCTGCGACATCTCGTCCTCGGACAGGCCGTAAGACGGCTTGACCTCGATGCTCTGCTCCGTGCCGGTGGTTTCCTCGCGGGCACTGACGGTCATCAGGCCGTCGGCGTCCACCGCATAGGTCACGCGGATGCGCGCCGCGCCCGCGACCATGGGCGGAATGCCGCGCAGGGTGAAGCGCGCCAGGGAGCGGTTCTGGTCGACCATTTCCCGCTCGCCCTGAACCACATGCACAGCCATGGCGGTCTGGCCGTCCTGATAGGTCGTGAATTCCTGGGCCTTGGCGACCGGGATCGGCGTGTTGCGGGGGATGATCTTTTCCGTCAGCCCGCCCATGGTCTCAATCCCGAGGGACAGGGGCGTGACATCAAGCAGCAAGGTGTCCGAGCCCACGGTCAAGGCCTCGGCCTGCAATGCGGCCCCCACGGCGACGACCTCGTCCGGATCAATATCAGCCAGAGGTTCACGCCCGAACAATTCCGCGACCTTGCCACGGACCAGAGGGACGCGGGTCGAGCCACCGACCAGAACCACGCCCTTGACGTCGTCCGGTGTGACCTCGGCGTCGTCCAGAACGTCCTCGCAGATGCTGAGGGTGCGGGCAACCAGGGGCGCGATCAATTCTTCGAAGGTCGCGCGGTCGAGGGAAAACGACTGCTGCTCGCCGCCCAGGTCCAGGGCCCAGGAACCGCTTTCCGCATCGCTCAAGTCTTCCTTGACCTGACGGGCGATGGCGATGGCCTGCTTGACGGCGCCGGCATCCGGCGTTTCGCCGCTCCAGTCCTTGAGGAAATGTTCGGCGATGGCGTGGTCGAAATCGTCGCCGCCAAGCGCCGCGTCGCCGCTGGTCGCCAGAACCTGGAACACGCCCTTTTCCATGCGCAGCAGCGATATATCGAAGGTGCCGCCGCCCAGGTCGTAAACGGCGTACAAGCCCTCGGCCTCCTTATCCAGGCCGTAGGCCAGCGCCGCCGCCGTGGGCTCGTTCACCAGGCGCAGAACCTCCAACCCCGCCAGCCGGGCCGCATCCTTGGTCGCGGTGCGCGCCGCGTCGTCGAAATAGGCCGGCACGGTAATGACGGCGCGGGTGACCTCACGGTCGAGCACGCCCTCGGCCCGTTCCTTCAGGGCCGTCAGGATGTGGCCGGAAATTTCCACGGGCGTCAGCTTTTGGCCGCCGACATTGATGCGCACCATGGCGGCGCTGTCTTCCGACGGTTCGACCTGGAACGGCAGATGCCCGGCAACGGCCTTGATGTCGCCGATGCCCCGACCCATCAGGCGCTTGATGGAGCTGACGACACTGTCCGGGCGCATGGCGATCAGGCTTTTCGCCAGCCCGCCGACGATGGGTGAGCCGTCAGGCGCATAGGCAACGACGGAAGGCACCAGGGCCTGCCCGTCCTCGTCGCGCAGCACTTCCACCTTGCCGTCGATGGACACGGCGGTCACGCAATTGGTCGTGCCCAGGTCGATGCCGACGGCGACGTTGGCGTCACCCTCATGCGGGGCCGGAGTTTCGCCGGGCTCGTGAATCTGCAACAGCGCCATGGCTCAGCCCCTTCCGCGCAACTCGGCACGGCGGGCGCGCGTGTCATCGGCAAGCTTGCGCAGGTATTTCAGGCGCGTGATCAGGGACGCAGCCTGATCAAGGTCGTCAGCGGCGAAGGCATCGGACAATTCGCTTTCACAGTCCACGATCTCGCCCTGGGCGCGCTTGGTCACGGTTGCCACATCCTCGGCGGTTTCCGCCTCGGCCAGGGCTTCGCGCATTTCCATGGCTTCCATCAGGACCATTGGGTCGACCGGCGCATTGCCGTCTTCCTTCAGTACGTTCCGGCCCATCAGGCCGGCCAGGTAGGCAGCGCGCGCCAACGGGTCCTTAAGGGTCTCGTAGGCATCGTTAAGGCTGGTTGCCTGTTGCTGGCTCAGGGTCTTCTCCTTGGGCGTGCGGGTGGCGAAACGATCGGGATGCAGAAGACGCTGCATTTGGAAATAAGATTTCTCAAGCGCCGCGGTATCGATCTCGAACCCACGCGGCAGGCCCAAACGCTGGAAATGGTCGGCCTGCCCCGGCGGCTGCACGGCCTTGCAGCTTGGGCAGAAGGGCTCGCCCACCGCCACCGGCCCCTGACAGGACCAACAGGCCTGGACGATCCGGTCCCCGGGGGCCTCTGTGGCATCACGTCGGGCCGCGCCGTCTGCTTTCGCTTGCACCAGCGTCACTTTCCTTTTCGCCGAATATTCCGAAGTTGCATTCATGCGCCGGGATTACCCCCGGGCGGGCGATCACACGTGGAACGACTCGCCGCAGCCGCAGCGCCCCTTTTCGTTCGGGTTCTCGAAGGTAAAGCCGGATTCCAGCTTATCCTCCACGAAATCCATCTGGGTCCCGATGATGAACATGGTCGCCTTCGGGTCGATGAAGACACGCACGCCCTTATCCTCCACGACTTCGTCGAACTCGTTCTTATCGTCCGCGAATTCAAGGGTATAGGACATGCCCGAACAGCCCTTCGTCCGGATGCCGATGCGCACCCCGGCGGACGGTTTGCCACGGCTGGCCAAAAGCGCTTTGACGCGCTCTGCGGCCTGGTCCGTGATGGTCATCATTTGTGGTCGTTCAGTCATGGTCGCCTACTTCTGTTCTGGGCCTTTGCTTAACCCCGCCGGCGTGCAGGAGGCAAGCGCCCCCTGCCGTTCCGGCGGATCGGATCAAGCGCCCTTCTTGGTCTTGTAGTCGGAGATCGCCGCCTTGATGGCGTCTTCCGCCAGCACCGAGCAATGGATCTTGACCGGCGGCAGCGCCAATTCCTCGGCAATCTGGGTGTTCTTGATCGAGCCGGCTTCCTCGATGGTCTTGCCCTTCACCCATTCGGTGATGAGCGACGACGAGGCGATGGCCGAGCCGCAACCGAAGGTCTTGAACTTGGCATCCTCGATGATGCCGTCCTCCGAGACCTTGATCTGCAGCTTCATGACGTCGCCGCAGGCGGGCGCGCCCACCAGACCGGTGCCGACGCTGGTGTCGTTCTTGTCCAGCGTGCCGACGTTGCGCGGCTTTTCGTAATGGTCGATGACTTTTTCGCTGTAGGCCATTTTAGTCTCCTGTTCCTAAGAACTTATTGTAGTTGGTTATTGTGGTCGTTTGGAGGCGGATCAGTGTTCCGCCCATTCGATTGAGGAGATGTCGATCCCCTCGTTGTGCATGTCCCAAAGCGGGCTCATTTCGCGCAGGCGTTCGACCTCGCGGATGATGCATTCCACGGCCTCGTCGACCTCTTCCTCGGTCGTGAAGCGGCCGAAGCCGATGCGCAGCGAGGTATGGGCCATTTCGACCTCGACACCGAGCGCGCGCAGCACGTAGCTGGGCTCCAGCGAGGCCGAGGTGCAGGCCGAACCCGACGACACGGCCAGATCCTTGATCCCCATCATCAGGCCCTCGCCCTCGACGAAGGCGAAGGAGATGTTCAGGTTGCCGGGGATACGCTGATCCATGTCGCCGTTCAGGTAGACCTCCGGCAGGCGGCCGACGATGCTTTGGTACATGCGGTCACGCAGACGGCGCAGGCGTTCGTTCTCCGCCCCCATTTCCTTTTCCGCGATGGCGCAGGCTTCGCCCAGGCCGACACAGAGCGGCGTCGGCAGGGTGCCGGAGCGCATGCCGCGTTCCTGGCCGCCGCCGTTGATCATCGGCACCAGACGAACCCGCGGGCGGCGGCGCACGTAAAGGGCGCCGATCCCCATGGGACCGTAGATCTTGTGGCCGGAAATCGACATCAGGTCGATGTTCATGTCTTCCACGTCGAGGGGAATCTTGCCCACCGCCTGGGCACAGTCGGTGTGGAAGAAGGCCCCTTTCTCGCGGCAGATGGCGCCGATTTCCTTCAAGGGCTGGATCACGCCGATCTCGTTGTTCACGCCCATCACGGACACGATGGAGGTGTTGTCGGTGACCGTTTCGCGCAGCACGTCCAGGTCGATCAGACCGTTTTCCTTGACCGGCAGATAGGTGACCTCGAAGCCTTCCTGTTCCAGGTGGCGGCAGCTGTCGAGCACGCATTTATGCTCGGTCACCACGGTCACGATGTGATTGCGCTTTTCCTTGTAGAAGTGGGCCACGCCCTTGATCGCCAGGTTGTTGGATTCCGTCGCACCCGAGGTGAAGATCACTTCTTTCGGGTTGGCGCCGATGATCGAGGCGACCTGTTCGCGGGCGATCTCAACCGCGTCTTCCGCTTCCCAACCAAAGAAATGGCTGCGCGAATGGGGGTTGCCGAACTGTTCGGAGAAGAACGGCAGCATCTTTTCCACCACCCGCGGATCGGTCGGCGTGGTCGCCTGGTAATCCAGATAGATGGGCGCTTTCCGATTCTTCAGCGTGTGCGGAAGTTCGTTCTTTTCTTGTGTTGTCATGGCGCTCATAGCGTCAATTCCTTCCAGGTGTCGTCGTCTAGTTACTGCGTCAGGCAGCCAGGCTGCCTCCGCCGATACGGGCATGAAGGCCCGTCCAGGCGGCGGTGAATGTGTCGATGTCGTCTGCGGTCGTGGTCCATCCCAGGCTGACCCGGATGGCCGATTTTAAATCGTCTTCATCCGCGCCCATGGCCGCCAGCACATGGCTGGGCGCGACCTTGCCGGACGAACAGGCCGCCCCGGCGCTGACGGCAATGCCCGCCAGGTCGAAGGCCATGACCTGGGTCTCCGACGACACGCCCGGCATGGTCAGGCAGCTTGTCGTCGCAAGTCGGTCACGATCCTTGGCGAAAATCTTGGCGTCCGGTACGGCGGCCGTGATTTCGGCCTCCATACGGTCGCGCAGAGCGTTCAGACCCTGCAAGCGGTCGATATCGGCCTTGGCCGCCTCGGCCGCGCGGCCGAAACCGGCGATACCCGGCACGTTTTCCGTACCCCCCCGGCGCGAGCGTTCCTGCCCGCCGCCGCGGATTGCCGCCGTGGCCTGATGGCCGGGGGCGACGATCAAGGCGCCGACGCCCGGCGGCCCTCCGATCTTATGCGCCGACAGGGTCATCATATGGGCACCCAGGGTGGGGAAATCGATGGTCAGTTTGCCCGCCGCCTGAACCGCGTCGCAATGGAACACGGCGTCGTATTCCGCCGCCAATTCGGCGATCCGCTGGATCGGCTGGATCACCCCGGTCTCATTGTTGGCGAGCATCACCGATACCAGGGCACGGCCGCCCTCGACCCGGTTCAGCGCATCCTTCAAGCAGGCATCCAGTTCCGCCAGATCGATCACGCCGTCACCGTCAACGGGCACCTGAATAAGGTTGTCCGCGCCTTCCAGCACCGACACATGTTCAACCGCCGAGACGAACACGGGCCCTTCGGCCCCGCCCTTGGGAAGATTGGCCAGGGCCAGGTTATTGGCCTCGGTCCCGCCCGAGGTAAAGATCACGTCCTCGGCCCGGGCACCGACCAGCGCCGCGACCTGTTCGCGCGCATCCTCGACCAACATGCGCGCCCGGCGGCCGGCGCCGTGCACCGACGACGGATTACCCGTCGCGGTCAGCGCCGCGGCCACGGCCTCGGCCGCTTCGGGCCGGACCGGCGTGGTCGCGTTATGGTCAAGATAGATGGTCATCGGGGTCTCGGACTTGTTCTTTCTATTGGGCCGCGACGGTCGCGGCGCTGTTGCGTTCCTGTTCCTGCTGGTACAGGCGGCCGGAGGTGCCCAGCACCTTTTTATCGACCACGTCTTCCAGCGATACGGACGACAGGTACAGATAAATCTGGTTGCCCAGTTCCTCCCACAAATCGTGGGTCAGGCAGCGCGCCCGGTCGGCCTGACAGCCCGTGGGCTGGCCCGGGGTACAGCGCGTGGTCTTGATGGGTTCGTCCACGGCCATGATGATGTCGGCGACACGAGTGTCGGCGGCACCGTAGGCCAGCAGATAGCCCCCACCCGGGCCGCGCACGCTCTTGACCAGACCGGCCTTGCGCAGCTTGCCGAACAGTTGTTCCAGGTAGGACAGGGAAATGTCCTGCCGGTCGGCCACATCGGCCAGTGCCACGGGCTTCGCCGATGCATTGGCGGCGAGATCGACCATGGCCATCACGGCGTATCGGCCTTTTGTACTAAGTTTCACGTTCCGTCTCCTTCAAAGATCGCACCATGCACGGCATCGCCGCGCGCGGCATCGATCACGTTTCCCGCTACTTGTCCCCGGCGGCGGCCTTGGGGCGCATGCCCCGGGTTGGTTCGCTGTCTTCTTTGTCGCCTTCCGCGGCTTTTTCGTGGTCTTCCAGTTCGGCGACCCGGTTCATCAACACGTTGAGTTGCGAGCGCAGATTTTCAATGGTCTGCATGACCGGGTCCTGACCATCAGTCGGCGTGCCGTAAGCCTGGAACGCCTTGGCCCGCTCCTTGTCCTTGGGCAGAACCACCTGGGCCGGGTTGCCGACGGCGGTGACGCCCGGCGGCACGTCCTTGGTGACCACCGCGTTGGCGCCGACCCGCGATTGCCGGCCGACGGTGATCGGCCCCAGGATCGCCGCCCCGCAGCCGATGATGACCCCGTCGGCGACCGTCGGGTGACGCTTTTGGCCGCGCTGGCTGTCCGCATCCACGGAGGGAGCCACGCCACCCAAGGTAACCTGGTGATAGATCGTCACGTCGTCGCCGACGACGGCGGTTTCGCCGATCACCACGCCGCCGCCATGGTCGATGACCAGACGCCGGCCGATCTGGGCCCCCGGATGGATTTCAATCAAGGTGACCCAGCGCGCGAAATTGGAAATCAGCCGCGCGACGAAGAACAATTTATGGCCCCACAGCCAGTGCGCGAGGCGGTGCCAGACGACCGCATGGAAGCCCGGATAGGTGAAGATGATGGCCAGCAGCCCCTTGGCCGCCGGGTCGCGTTCCTGAAAGGCGCGGATATCATCCTGAATATTCTTGAAAATCATGGGCTTCACACTATGTTATCGGGGCTTTCCGCAAGGCGCGCTCACGCGCCCCTGGGCGGCCCAGGCGTCGGTACCCGGAATATAAGATGCCCGACTAATCCTATCAAGTATTTCCAGGCAATCGGCGGCTTAATTAAGGCTGCACGCATATTAAGCCAGACCCTGACGCTCGGATATTAACCGGAAGAACCCTTTCAAGGACGTTTATCACCCATGCCAGAAGTCATTTTCAACGGGCCCGAAGGCCGCATCGAAGGCCGTTATCACCACGCCAATGACCCGAATGCGCCGGTTGCCCTGCTGCTCCACCCCCATCCGGAATACGGCGGGACCATGAACAACCGGGTCGTCTATGCCATGTATCAGGCCTTTGTGAAGCGCGGATTCTCGACCCTGCGCTTCAATTTCCGCGGAGTCGGACGGTCCCAGGGCAAATTCGACAACGGTCAGGGCGAATTGAGCGACGCCGCGACGGCGCTTGACTGGATGCAGGGGCATAATCCCAATGCCTCGACCTGCTGGATCGCCGGATTCTCCTTCGGTGCCTGGATCTCGATGCAGTTGATGATGCGCCGGCCGGAAATTTCCGGCTTCATTTCGGCCTCGCCGCCGGCGTCGATCTACGATTTCTCGTTCCTCGCCCCCTGCCCGGCCTCGGGTCTGCTGATTCACGGCAAGTCTGACGAAGTCGTGCCCGTGGGCTCGGTCGACAAGTTGGTGGAAAAGCTGTCGTCACAGAAGAACATCGAGATCGACTACCGCACCATCGACAAGTGCGACCACTACTTCTCGGAGCATCTGGACAACATGCTGAAGCATGTCGAGGACTATCTGGACAAGCGTCTGGTGGAGAAAGCGGCCTAGCCTCTAGGCCGCCCGCCCCTCTATCCCTGAGCAGGATACAGGCGACCGCCCGACAGCGGCTCGCCGACCCCCGTGGTGCCCGGATAGGTCAGCGCCAAGCCCTTGAGCGCGCGCACGGCAAGGAAGGCGAAGGCCTCCGCCTCCATCGCGTCGCCGCGCCACCCCGCGCCCTCAACCGGCTGAACCTCGGCCCCCAGTGCCCGGCGCAGGCCCTGCATGAGGGCCGCGTTATGCCGCCCGCCGCCGGTGACCAGCCAACGTTTGGCGGGTTGCGGGAAGAATTGCGCGGCACGGGCCACGGCGGCGACCGTGAAGGCGGCCAGCGTCGCCGCCCCGGCATCCGTCGAAAGCCCCTGAACGGGGGCCAGGTCGAACGCGTTGCGATCCAGGGACTTGGGCGGCAGCATTTCGAAATAGTCGTGGGTCATCAAACGTTTAAGAACGCTCTGATCGACCGTTCCCTGGGCCGACACGGCGCCATCCCGGTCCATGGGCTCCCCGGTCTTTTCCTGCATCCAGTCATCCAACAGCGCGTTGCCCGGCCCCGTGTCGAAAGCCAGAAGTGTGCCGCCGTTGCCGATCTCGTCAGGGCCGATCCAGGTCACGTTACCGACCCCACCCAGGTTGAGAACGGCAAGCGGCCGTTCCAGGCCCCGCGCCAGCGCGCGATGATAGACAGGAGCCAGCGGCGCCCCCTCACCCCCCGACGCGACGTCGTTCAACCGCAGGTCGCCGGCCACGTCGATCCCTGTTTCCCGTGCCAGCCGCCCCGCATCGCCGATCTGCCGCGTCACGCCTAATTCGGGGCGGTGCAGCACCGTATGGCCATGGAAGCCGATGACGCGGATGTCGCCGGGCGATTTTCCGGCCGCCGCCAAAAGTGCCCGGACCGCATCGCGGTGACGATCCGTCAGGCGGCCGATCAGGTCGTTTTCCGGCACCCGGATCAGGGGATCATGCCCAAGGGCGGCGCGCAGGTCGCGGCGGAAATCGGCGTCATAGGGATGGGTCAGGGCCGGGCCGCGCCAGACGACGGCCTCGCCGTCCGTTTCGATCAGCGCCGCATCGATGCCGTCCATGGACGTGCCGCTCATCAGACCGACGGCAAGGCAGGTGTCTTCAGGCATGGGTTCCCCCCGGAAAAGATGCGCCGGATTGTGTCGGCCTGTTCCCGCCCGGGCAAGGCCAGAATGCGCCGCCGCGACGACGGGAATATTGCCCAACCCGCGCGGGCGCGGTAAAAGCCGCCATGACCAAGCTGAAATCCCAATTTCTGAACGACGCCCAGGCGCGCGGTTTCATCCATCAGTGCACGGACATGGACGCCCTGGACGCCCTGGCGGCCACGAAAACGATCACCGCCTACATCGGATTCGACTGCACGGCGCCGTCTCTGCACGCCGGTCACATGATGTCGATCATGACCCTGCGCCTGCTTCAAAAGTCCGGGCATAAACCCATCGTCCTGATGGGCGGCGGCACGACCAAGGTCGGCGATCCGTCCGGCAAGGACGAAATGCGCAAAGCCCTGACCGACGACGACATCGCCGCCAACATGGCCGGCATCAAACAGGTGTTCGCCAAGTTCCTGACCTTCGGGGACGGGCCGACCGACGCCGTCATGGTCAACAACGCCGACTGGCTCGATCATCTCAACTACCTGGGGTTCCTGCGCGACGTCGGCCGGCACTTCTCCATCAACCGCATGATGACCTTTGATTCGGTCAAGCTGCGGCTAGAGCGGGAACAGCCGCTGACCTTCCTGGAATTCAACTACATGATCCTCCAGGCCTATGATTTCCTGGAACTGTCGCGCCGCCACGACTGCACCCTGCAGATGGGCGGATCGGACCAGTGGGGCAATATCATCAACGGGGTCGAACTGGCGCGCCGGGTCGATAACCGGGGCCTGTTCGGCCTGACCACGCCGCTGCTGACCACGTCGTCGGGCGCCAAGATGGGTAAGACCGCCGCCGGGGCCGTATGGCTGAACGAGGACATGCTGAGCGCCTACGACTATTGGCAATACTGGCGCAACACGGAAGACGCCGACGTCGGCAAGTTCCTGCGCCTGTTCACCGATATGCCGCTGGACGAGATCGCGCGCCTGGAAGCCCTTGAGGGGGCGGAGTTGAACGACGCCAAGAAGATCCTGGCGACCGAGATCACGCGCCTTTGCCACGGCAGCGATGCCGCCGAAAGTGCGGCCGAAACGGCACGCAAGACCTTTGAACAGGGAGCGCTCGGCGATGATCTTCCGACCATCGACGTGCCGACCGACCGCCTTGACGCCGGCGTGCCCCTGTTCGAATTGCTCCGCGAGGCCGGCCTGGCCACATCGAACGGCGAGGCCAGACGCCTGATCAAGGGCGGCGGGGCGCGCCTCAACGACGAAAAGATCACTTCCGAAACGGCGACCGCCGGGCCCAATGACCTCAAGGACGGGGTCCTCAAGCTCAGCGCCGGCAAGAAACGCCACGCCCTGGTGCGGGCGGTCTGACAGGCGAAATGGCGGAAAGCGCGTCGCGTCTGTCCCGCCTGCTTGACCGCAACCTCGCGATCCTGACCGACCAACCCGGCCCGCCCCTGGTGGTCGGCGCAATCATCCTGGCCATGGCCCTGATCCGAGCCACCCTGTTTCCCGGCACCGGTGGCGACGACGGCGAACAGCTGATCTTCTCTCAGTTCTTCGCTTGGGGGTATCAGGTCCGCAACCCGCCGCTCTACACCTGGCTGGTCATGGCCGTGTCCCAGGTCACGGGGCCGGGCCTGTGGGCCGTCAACATCGTCAAGTTCAGCCTGCTTTACGCCATGTACCTGTTCTTATGGCGGGCGGCGCTGCGGCTGTTCGCCACGCGGACCCTGGCCGGGCTGGCGGCCCTGGCGCCGGTGCTGTTCTATTTCGTGGCCTGGGAAGTCGTCACCGGGTTCAGCCATACGGTCCTGACCGCCTGCCTCTATGCGGCGGTCCTGTGGCTGCTGCTGCGCCTGCGCGACGCGGCACCTGGCCGTTTGTCGGACTATGCGCTGCTCGGGCTCGCCATCGGCCTCGGTGGGCTCGCCAAATACGCCTTCTGGATTTTTCTGATCTGCCTGCTGGCGGCGGCATTGACGGACCGTGATTTGCGCCGCCGGATTTTGTCGCCCTGGCTGGTTCTATCCCTGGCCGTGGCCGCGGCAGTCCTGGCCCCCCATTATCTGTGGCTGGCCGGGCACCTGGACACCTTGGCCGCACAAGCGGGCGACACAGCCGCCGTCCATGGCGGATTTTCCCTGACCGGCCTGGGCCACGGCGTGAAGGCGGCGGCAGGTTTCCTGTCGCCGTTCTGGCTGATCGCGCTGATCTGCTTTCCGGCGGCGTTCCGCTCGCTGAAGACGCCCACCCACCCCATGGTCCGTGTTCTCGGCACCTATATGATCCTGGTCCTGGCCGTGACCGCCGTCGGCACCCTGATCCAGCCCGACTTCCGCATCCGCACCCATTACATGTTCGTGCTGCTGTTCGCGCCGTTCTGGGTGCTGCTACGGGCCGAGGCGGCGGGCGCCCCGGCGTCCCGCCAACGGACGCTCGCAGCCCTGATCACCCTGGTTCTCTGGGCCCAGCCTTCGGGCCTGATCGCCAAATATCTGTTCGAACCCCTGTCCTGCGGACGCTGCCAGCACCACATCCCCTACGCCGATTTGGCCGCCAAGATAAAAAACTTGGGTTTCGCGGGCGGCACGGTCGTCGCCTATTGGCACCCGGACCCCCTGCCCGGCAACCTGCGCGCGGCCCTGCCGGACACACGGGTCATCAGCCTGAAGCATCCCGACATCATCCCGCCCTTGACGCCCGAGGCCGCAGGTCAATGCCTTGTGGTGTGGTCGGCGGATGCCGCGCGGGACAACCGATCCACCGCCATCGCCGGCGCCAACAGCCTTCTCAACGCCGGCATCGCCCCGGACACGCCGCAGCGTCTGGTGATTTCACCGCTGGAGGGGCTGCCGATGCTGACCAGCGGCAAGACGGCGGCACTCGGCGTGATCCTGACCCCCGGCGCGGGCGATTGCCGCTAAACCCTGCCTAACGGCAGGTGCCTTCACCGTCCAGCACCACGAAGGACCAGGACAGGCGCTTTTCCGGATTGCGCGGCAGGGAATGCGTGGTCCGGCGGAAGATCGTCTGCTTGGGCACGGGAATGCCGCCCCGCAATTCCTCGACCAGCATCCGCCCCTCCCCACCGCCGGACGGCCCACCGGACCAGATCAGCGCGCATTTGCCGCCTTCCCCCGCCTGCCCGGCGGCGTTCAGGGGCGGCATGTAATCGCGCCACCGGGTGCTGATCACGCGGGCATGGGGAAAATAGCGGCGCAGATTTCCGGCGATCTGGTTCGGACGGTCCACGGCGACGATGGTCCCGGCGCTGAACCCGGCGACGACCAGACTGCGGGCAAGTTCAGAATAAGGAACGAAGAAGTTGCACTTGCGGCAGGTTTCCGGCCCCACAAATCCCCGCCCGACAAGGCCCGCCGGCACGGCCAGCGCCACAATCAGAAGCGCGCCCGCGAACCAATTCAGGCGGCGCTTTGCCCCGCCGGCATCGGTCAATACCTTGATCCGCAGCAACAGGTAGAGCGGCAGCGGGAACCACACCACCATCCAATTGTTGCGCACGTCCGCCGCCCCCGTGGCCAGGATTACCACGACGCAGATCACCAACAGCACCAGCAGATAGGTTTCCAGAAACCACCCCGCGTTGATCAGGCGCGCCGACGGATGGGGCAGCGGCGCCAGGGCGCGGGGAAATATCCCCAGAGCGAAGGGCAGGAACGGCGAGACCAGGCCGAGGGTCGCCAGGGTAAATTGCCCAAGCCCCCGGCCCGCCGCCGCCAGCCGCTTGCCCCGTTGCTGGAGGAATGGCGCTTGAGCCGCC
>CAXAVJ010000052.1:0-24392 GCA_963972065.1 uncultured Rhodospirillaceae bacterium | reverse complement strand
CCAACTGTGCATTGCGCCAGACATAGCGATAGGCGCCGCCGATGCGCAGGTCGATTTCGCATTCCGCCATGGGCCAGTCGTCGGGCCCCCACAGCCAGCGAACGACCAGCGCGGGATCGGTATAGGCCTTGAAGACCAGGGCGCGCGGGGCGTCGAATTCTCGGCTGACCCGAAGTTCCCGGTCGGAGGGCAGGGTGGCGGTCAGGGGGATTCTCGGTTTCATTTGTTGTCGTCCTTGGGTGTGTTCTCGTTGTCGGCAGGGGCCCGCAGATCGGCGAGCAGGGTGTCGAGGCGCTTGAATCGCGCTTCCCAGAATTCACGGTAGGTTTCCAGCCAGTCGACGGCATCGGCCAGGGGGGCTGCTTCCAGCCGGCAGGGGCGGCGTTGGGCGTCGCGGCGACGGCTGATCAGCCCGGCGGTCTCCAGCACCCGCAGATGCTTGGACACGGCTGGCTGGCTCATGGCGAAGGGTTCGGCCAGTTCCGCGACGGAAGCCTCTCCCGCCGCCAAGCGCTGAATGATGGCGCGCCGGGTGGGGTCGGCGAGCGCGGCGAAGGTGGCGTCGAGTTGGTCAGTGATGATCATAATATAACCATATAGTTATAGAACTTATGAGTTATATAATAATGAATTCCCATAATCAAGGGCCGATTGGCGACGGGGGGCCTTGGCGGCGCGTAAAAAATCCCGCAGGATGGTTTTCAAGAAGGCGGGGCGCTTTCAACAAGTCCGGGCACGAACCAGGACGGGAGGGGACATGTCTCCCATCAGACTGATGGCTACTACGGGAATCCTCGGCTACGGCTTTACCGAGGAGGCCTTTAACGCGGGCATCGCCATGAAGCCCGACCTTATTGCCTGTGACGCTGGATCGTCGGATCCCGGGCCCCATTACCTGGGTTCGGGCACGGCATTTGTGTCGCGTGCGGCGGCCAAGCGCGACCTGGGCCTGATGGTCGGCGCCGGGATGGAACACGGCATTCCGGTGATGGTCGGCTCGGCCGGCGGCAGCGGCAGCGATGCCCAGGTCGACTGGACGTTGGATATCCTCAAGGAAATCTGCGCCGAAAAAAATTTGAAGCCCAAGGTCCGGGTGATCCGCACGGAACAGACCAAAGACGCCATCAAGGCCAAGGTGCGCGCCGGTAAGATCACGCCCCTGGGCCCCATCGCCGACCTGACCGAGGACGACGTCGATCAATCATCCCGCATCGTCGCCATGATGGGCCCGGAAGCCTATCAGCAGGCCCTGGCCGACGGCGCCGACGTGGTGATCGCCGGGCGCGGCACGGATGCGGCCCTGTTCGCGGCCCTGCCGCTGATGAAGGGCGCCGACCCGGGCCTGGCCTGGCATCTGGCCAAGATCATCGAATGCGGCGCCCAGGTGGTGGAACCGCGCGAAGGTCAGGACTGCGTGATCGGCACCATTTATGACGATCATTTCACGGTCGAGCCGGGCTCGCCGATCCGCCGCGCCACGGTGACGCGGGTATCGGCCCATACCTTGTATGAGAACCCGGAACCCTACCGTCTGAAGGAGCCGGACGGCGTCCTGGTCACCGACCGCTGCACGTTCGAGCAATTGGACGAACGCACGGTCAAGGTCTCGGGCAGCCGGTATGAGCCCTCGGAAAAATACACGGTGAAGTTGGAGGGAGCCCGCCCGCTCGGATATCGCACCGTGTTCGTCGCCGGCATCCGGGACCCCATCCTGATCGACATCATCGATGATTTCGTCGAGGCCTGCCGCGGGCGCATCGCCCGCGACGTCGGCACGCTGGGTATCGCGGCGGAGGACTACACCCTGTCCGTCCATCTGTACGGCAAGAACGCGGTGATGGGATCGCTGGAGCCCGAGGCCGATCAGCCGATCCATGAGATCGGCCTGTTGCTCGACGTCCTGGGCCGGACCGAGGACATCAGCCGCGCCGTCCTGGCCAAGTCGCGCTACGCCTTCCTGCACACGGATTTTCCGAACCGCATGTGCATTTCCGGCAACCTGGCGATCCCGTTCTCGCCGTCGGACATGCATGTCGGGCCGGTCTATGAATTCAACGTCTGGCACGTCATGGAATGCGATCCGATGGAGCCGGTGCGCATGGAGTGGCTGGAGGTCTAATCGCAAATCCCGAGCGGGCCGGCTTCAGGCCCGCGACGACGCATTTGCGTAAAAGAAAGGGGTTATACCCATGAAGATTACGCTTTTGGGCACGGGCACGCCGACCCCGTCGCTGAAACGCATGAGTTCGGGCTATCTGGTCGAGGTCGCGGGCGACGTCATGCTGTTCGACCACGGGCCGGGGGCGCACCATCGCTTGCTCGAAGCCGGCAAGCGGGCGACGGACGTGACCCATGTGTTCTTTTCCCACCTGCATTACGACCATTGCCTGGATTACGGCCGTCTGGTCCTGACCCATTGGGACCAGGGCGTCGGCAAGCTGCCGGAGTTGCAGGTCTACGGCCCGCCCTTCACGGCGCGGATGACGGAACTGCTGTTCGGCGACGACGGCATCTGGGGCCCGGATTTGAAGGCGCGCACGGAACATCCGCTGTCGACCGTCATCTACAATGCGCGGGGCGGCGAGGGCGCGCGGGCCAAGCCAAACCCCAACGTGACCGAACTGAAAAGCGGCGACGTGATTGAGACCGACCATTGGAAGCTGACAACCGCCAGCGTGCGCCATGTGCAGCCGTTTCTGCATTGCTACGGTTACCGCCTGGAAACGGACGACGGCGTGTTCGTCTATTCCGGCGACACGGGGCCGTGCAAGGCGATCGAGAAACTGGCCCAGGATGCCGACGTGCTGGTCAACATGTGCCACTACCTGTCGGGCACGGAACTGGGCAAGGAATTCGCCGAGGGCTGCATGGGCCACCTGGAAATGGCCGACCTGGGGGCCGCCGCCGGGGTCAAGAACCTGGTGATCAGCCATGTCACGGAACAGATGGATCGGCCGGGCGTGCGCGAACGCATCCTGCGCGAAATGGGCGCACGCTACGGCGGCAACCTGTTCTTCGGCGACGACCTGATGGAAATCCCCCTCGGCGGGCCGGCGCCCGCCAAACTGGACTAAGCACGGGCCGGCGCCCGCCAAGCTGGACTGACGCGCGAGACACGAAAGATAAGGACGAACACCACATGGCCAAGCTGAGAGACATCGCGCGGGTGGTCCGCGGCAAGAACGCGGGGGCGCTGTATCTGACCCTCGACGTCATGTTCGACGACGATGCGACCTACAAGAAGGTGCGCGATTGCGGCGTCTTGAGCCCGCGCGCCCTCGCACCCCTCTACGGCGTGACCGACAACGAGGTCGCGATCATTCCCTTCGACGTGGCCCGCGCCATCAAGATCACCGTGCCCCGCCGCGTGCGCTCCGGCTCCCCCGGCGACACGGACGTCTACGGCGCCCAGCAGCACGTGCCGCTGATGAACCTGGACGTGCCGGAGTAGGGGGCTGCGCGTTACAGATCGAATGACGCCGAGAGAAGAAAGGTGCGCGGCGTGCTCAGGCTAAGATTTAGGCCTTCCCAGTAGTTCGCATCAAACACGTTGTTGACGTTTAGGCGGAAGACGATGGGACTGCCGTTTTGCCGTTCCAACCGGTAGCGGGCGCCGATATCGAAGCGCATCCACGAATCCTTTTCTTGGGTGTTGCCGTTATCGACATAGGACGATCCGGTGTACAAGCCACGCCCGGACAAGGTCAGGCCGGAAAGCTGAGGAACATCCCACTCGATACCGGCATTCAGGAGAATATCCGGAACGTTATCGGGTCGATTGCCTTCGTTCGTGCCGCCCGAGGTGTCGACCTGCTCCGCATCCAGATAGGTCACGCCGCCGAGAATGCGGATGCCGGGCGTTATCTCGCCGAAGGAGGTCAGTTCCACACCCCGGTGGCGCTCCAATCCATCGACGCCGAAAACGTTGGTGTCTGGATTCTTGAAGGCGTTCGGTTGACTGATCTGAAACACGCTCAGCGTGGTCGCCAGACGGCCGAAGTCGATCTTTACCCCGGCTTCGTACTGCTCGGTCTTGGTGGGCGGGAAAACCTCGCCAGCGTTGTCGGCATCGTCCGGTGCCTCACTGCCGCGCTCCAGGCCCTGGATATAGTTGCCGTACAGGGAGACGTTTTCCCACGGCTTGACGATCAAGCCGACAGCGGGCGTCACGGCTTCCTCGTCATAGAACGACGTCTGTAGTCCCGTGGTGCCATTGAAGGTTTCGCGGACAACCCGTTGCCAGCGCAGGCCAACCGTTAATTGAACGCGCTCATCCAGAATGGACAAGGTGTCGGCGACGGCCAATCCTGTGAACGCCTGTTCGCCCGTCTTCGGGGCGTCGTTCAGGTCGCCCAGTTGAAAATCAGGCTTGGACAGGACCGCCGGACTATAGAGGTTCGATGCCAGATTAGTGGAAGACACGAAATTCTGACCGTCCTCACGCCAGTAGCCCGTCCCAGTCAAGACCAGGTCATGCTTTACGAATCCTGTTTCGATGGACCCTCTAAGGCCGACTTGTGCGGTAACAACGTGCTCATACTGATTGAATGAACGGGCGTTCCCAGAGATCGTCCCTTGTGAATCCTGGACCGTGAAAAACTGGGGTGCGGACTCATTTTCCTTGATCTTGCCGCCGACGGCCACGAAGGCGGTGAGATTTTCCAGCAGGTCGTACTCTCCACGCAGGGTGCCGTAGTAATGTTCGTTCTCGAAGAAGGACCACGAGGGCGCATAGTTGGAGTTGTTGTCTGGCGCGTTCGGCACCGCCACGCCGGTCGCGAGGCCAAGCTGCATTCTCGGCGCATCGTCATAGGCGTATTGATATCCGAGATCGCTCGAGAGACGAAAGCGGTCGCCCTGGTAGTCGAGACCCAGCGTCACCATATCTCGCACCGGATCCTGTAGGGCGATGGCAGTCCCGCCTCTGCGGAAGGCGCTGTTGAAGCGGACGCCGAACTCCTTATCGGCGCCGAATCTCCGGCCGATGTCGAGATGCCCACCCATCTGGGAATTCGAGATGAAGCTTGGCGAAATCTGCGTGATCGGTTCGTCCCCGGCCCGCTTCGGGATGATATTGATGGCGCCGCCGACCCCGTTGAAGGGCTGAATGCCGTTCAGCAGGGCGCTGGGTCCCTTCAGGACTTCCACCCGCTCCAGGGACTCGGAGGCCATCGTGGTTCCGCTGGTTGGCGCGATGCCGTAGAGCCCATTCAGGGCGACATCCTGATTGCCGACCCGAAACCCACGGATGTACCACTGCTCAATGCTGTCACCGCCCGCCTGCAGGTTGCGAACCGAAGGATCGTTTTCAAGCGCTTCGCCGATGGACCGAGCCTGCTGGTCTTGGATCAGTTTGGCGGTGTAACTGGTCTGGTTGAACGGCGTGTCCATGATATCGCGGTTGCCGAGCATGCCCAGCTTGCCGCCGCGCGCCACCTGGCCGCCGGCATAGGCGGGGGGCAGGTTGCCGATTTCCGATTGCCGCGGGATGCCGCGTCCCTCAACCGCGACGGTGCCCAAGGTAATCCGCTCGCCGCTTGCCTGCGGTCCGTCGAGGGCCACCGTGCGCGCGCCGGTCAGGCGGTAGGTGACGCCCGTGCCGGACAGCAGGCGGGTGAGCGCCGCCGTCGGCGTCAGGCTGCCCGTGGCCCCGGGCGAGTTCCTGTCCCGCGTGACCTCGGCGGTATAGCCGACCTGCCAGCCGGTCGCCGCGATGAAGGCGTCGATGGCGGCGCCGAGTGGCTGGGCGGCGATGTCGAAGGCGACCCGCGCGTCTTCGGCGACTTCCGCCGGACCCCGGTCAATCGTCGCCGGCGGGGTTTCCGCCGCGCGGGCCGGGCCCGGCGCGGCAAGGGCGCAGGCCATGGACAGGCCAAGGGCCGTGCAGGTCATCAAGGCCGCCGTGAAGCGGCGGGTGCGGGTGGTGGTCATGTCTCGTTCTTCCCCTTATTGGCCCTTGTGGTCTTCGCGGCGCCGTATATTTGAATTTGCGACGCATTCGCATTTCTGAGGCCGAGACGAACGGGGGGCGGCCGTCTCCCAACGAAAAGTTCAAAAAAGTTTTTTAATGGAGGATAGTCAGCAGGCCGGGCAGGCGGACCATGCCGGCCCCGGCCACGTCGGCCAGGGCGGCGACTACGGCGGCCGGATCGTCCAGGCGGTAGTTGCCGCTGACCCGGAGCGTGCGCAGGCGCGCCGTGGCCAGGACCACCCGGTCCTTGTGGTGGCGGGCGAGCCGGTCCATGACTTCGGCCAGTGGCCGGTCGTGGAACACGAAGCGCCCGTCAAGCCAGGCGAAGGCCGTCTGCGGCGTCAATGCCGCCGCACCACCCGCATGGCCGGCGGTCACGGTCACGCCCTCGCCGGGGGTCAGGTCCACGGGTGCGCCGCCGTCGTCGCCCGTCACCCGCACATGGCCGCGTTGCACGCGGACCTCTGTATCCCCGCCTTGCAGCGCGACAGAAAAGGCGGTGCCGACGACGCGGGTGAGGGAGCGGCCGGCCGCGACCTCGAAGGGCCGGGTGGCGTCGGGGCGCACGTCGAAAAACGCCTCGCCCCGGAGCAAGTCCACCCGGCGCCGGTCGGCATCGAAGGAAACGTTCACGGCGCTTTCCGCGTTTAGCACCATCATCGATCCGTCGGGCAGGGGCACTTTCGTGTGCTGCCCCGTATCCGTGACGTGGTCGGCGGGCGGTTGGAACGGGTTGCTGCCGCTCAAATGGCCCAGGCCGATGGCCAGAACCAAGGCGGCGGCCAGGGCCAGCACCGGGCGCAAAGCGGCGCGCGGGCGGGCGGAGCGGGGCGGGGGCGTGGTTGCGGGTGCTTGGGTTTCCAGGGCGCGGACGAATTCGGGCGCGGCCCAAAGCCCGGCCACGCGGTCATAGGCACGGGCATTGTCCGGATGGGCGGCGCACCAGGCGTCGAAGGCCTGGGCCTCGCCCGCTGTCATGGTTCCCGACTGACGGCGCGTGAACCAATCCAGGGCTTCGGCCATGGCCGCGTCGTGGTCCGGGTTTTCGTCGTCATGGGTCATGGTGATGCGTCGTCGGTTGTCATCCGCGGATGACGCCGCGGATATAGATGAGACGGATGAGGGGGTGGGTTCTCCCAAACGGTCCTTGCGGAGGCTCATGGTTTGTCCCCGTCATCCACGGCGGCGAGACAGCGGGCCAGGGCCGCGCGGATGTCGTTGTAGACCGTGTTTTCCGACACGCCCAGGCGGCGCGCGATCTCGGGATAGGTCAACCCTTCCAGACGCGACAGCATGAGGGCTTGGCGCGCGCGTTCAGAGACATCGGCCAGGGCGCCCTCGACCCGGTTCAGGCGTTGGGCGTCCATGACCGCCGTTTCCTGGGTCGGCTGCGGGGCGGCGATGGTGTCGGCGGCGCCGTCGGGGGCTTCGGACATGAAGGTGCCGCGCAGGCGCTCGCGGCGCAGGTGGTCGAGGGCGAGATTGCGTGCGGTCTGATACAGGAACGCCTGCAGATGGGTTACCGGCCGCTCGCGGGCCGCCTTGGCGACGCGCAGATAGGCGTCATGGGCCAGATCCTCCGCCGTGTACAGGCAGCCGACCATGCGGTACAGCGTGCCGATCAGCGCGCGGCGCTGGGCCTGGAATATCTGAGTCAGAAGGTCGCGTTGGCTGTCCGTCGCCATGTCGGCCCCGCAGGAGGAATGATTGGTGCCACCCTTTCGGCGCCATCTTAATTGCGATTGATTATCATTATCTTGCGTGCGGGGCCAGAATGAATTCCCGACGGCGCCCGACCGCAGGTTTCGCTGGTGCCGCCCAGCATGCCGGACCGAGTTCGAGGGCTTGGTTTTTTCCTGAAAGTGCCGGATTTCCGCAGAAAACCATCAATTTTTGCTTAAATAATGGTCAAATGCGTAGCAGTGCGTCAGGCTGCATGAATATGTCGCATTAATGTCAATTGGCTGTAGCCAACGGGTATGCGGCTGTGCAAAATCGCACTCAACAAATAAATTTGCCTACTACGCCTACCACGCCAACAGGGAGAATTTTCATGAAAAGACGCGAGTTCCTTAAAAAATCCGCAGTCGCCGGCGTTGCCGGCGCGGCTGCCGTGACGCTTGCCAAGCCTGCTCTGTCGCAGGGCCGCAAGGAGATGATCATCGTCTCCACCTGGCCGCGCGACTTCCCGGGTTTGGGCCTCAGCGCGCAGCGCCTTGCCGCCCGCATCCCGGTCCTGACCGACGGCCGCATCCAGGTCAAATATTTCGCCTCTGGCGAGCGCGTCGGCGCCTTCGATTCGTTCGACGAAGTGGCCTCGGGCAATTCCCAGGCCTATATCGGCGCCGACTACTACTGGAAAGGCAAGCACCCGGGCTGGGCCTACTTCACCGCCGTTCCGTTCGGCTTCGCCTATGCGGAAATGGACGCCTGGATGAAGTACGGCGGCGGCCAGCAGCTGCATGATGAACTTGCGGCCGGCTTCGGCATCAAGGGCTTCCCTTGCGGCAACACGGGCTGCCAGATGGGCGGCTGGTTCAACAAGGAAATCAATTCCGCGGCCGACTTCAAGGGCCTGAAGATGCGTATCCCGGGCCTGGGCGGCGACGTGCTGGCCAAGCTGGGCGCCTCGACCGTGTCCCTGCCGGGCAGCCAGATTTATGAAAACCTGGTTTCCGGCTCGATCCAGGCGACGGAGTGGGTCGGTCCCTACAACGACTACTTCATGAAGTTTTATGAAGCGGCCAAGTACTACTACTATCCGGGCATGCACGAGCCGGCTTCCCAGCTGCACATGGGCATGAACAAGAAGTGGTGGGACGGCCTGTCGAAGACGGATCAGGCGATCATCGAAGCGGCCTGCATGGAAGAGAACTCCCATCAGATGGCGGAAACCAACGCCAACAACGGGACGTACCTGAACAAGCTGATCAATGATCACGGCGTCAAGGTTCGTGCCTTCAACGACGACGTGTACGACGCCTTCGGCAAGGCCGCCGAGGAAGTCTTCGCCGAAGTGCAGGCGCACAGCCCGCTGGCCAAGAAGATCCACGACAGCTTCCTGACCTCGCGTGCCGACCTCGGCCGGTGGATGATCCTGGCCGACTCCGGCTACATCAACCAGCGCAACCGCGTTCTGGGCATCAAAGTCTAATTGCCCGCACAACTGGGTATTTAAGGTGGGACGGGGCATGACCCCGTCCCATCCTTATCCGCCCGGGCTTGTTCTTGTGGGGAATTGGGACAAGGGATTGCCAGTTCATGGCCGCCGAACACACGACAATTGACGCGACCGGCGGGGATATTTCGCCCGAGGTGTCGCTGCGCACGACCATTGCCGTCCGGTTTTTCGGCTGGGCGATACTGTCGGCACTGCTTGTTTTCTTGATCAATAACTATCTTACCTTCTGGCACGGCTGGCCGGGCGAGGGGGCTGCGCTGCAGCTTGGTCTGCACGGCGCCGCGACCCAATCGTCGCCGCTTTCCTGGGTGCAGCTGCTGGCCTATGTCGCCGGCATCGCCGCCGCAGCGGTCTATACGGTGAAAAGCTGTTCGCGCACCTTGCGCCAGGACAGCCAGCGCATTTCCGACTTCAACGCGCTGTTGATCCGCATGGCCTATTTCGCCGTGCTGTACATCGGCGTGGTTGATGCGACCCTGTCGTTCATGCGGGTCGAAGGTATGTTGCCCGCCGTGTTCGGCGACGCGCTTGCGCTCGAACTCGGCAAGTCGCAATTCCGAGGCCCCTATGTGCATTTGCCGCTGACAGCGGCCGCCATGGTCACGGCGTTTTTCACGCGTACGCTGGGCTTTACCTGGCTGGCGTTGCTGATCGTCATCGCCGAACTGCTGATCGTTATCACCCGCTTCATCTTTTCCTACGAACAGGTGTTCATGGGCGACCTCGTGCGGTTCTGGTACGCGGCCCTGTTCCTGTTCGCCAGCGCCTATACGCTGATCGAGGAAGGCCATGTGCGGGTCGACGTATTCTACGCCGCCTTCAATTCCCGGCGTAAAGGGATGGTCAATGCCCTCGGCTCGGTGTTTCTGGGGATCACGCTCTGTTGGGTCATTCTGATCGTCGGCATGGGCGGCAAGAACGCGGTGATTAATTCGCCGGTACTGACCTGGGAAACGACCCAGACCGGGTTCTCCATGTACGTGAAGTACATGATGGCGGGCTTCTTGGCTGTGTTCGCCATTTCCATGATGATTCAGTTCGTCAGCTACATGATGGACGCCGTTGCGGACGTGCGGGATGAGCCCGGCGGCCGCGACCATACAAGCCACACGATCCAGTAAGCGACAGGGGCCGCTACTCAATGGAACTCGTCTTCCTCGTCATTCTCATGATCACCATGGCCTATGCGCTGGGTGTGGGCTTTCCGGTCGCCTTCGCGCTGCCGGGTTCGGCCATCATCACGATTACCTTGGCGGCCCTTTGCGGTTGGCTGTTCGCCGGAAACGTGGATGCCTATTTCGCCCAGGGCGGGGCGTGGCAGTGGCTCAGCGCCGGCGTCACCAACTTCCGCGGCGTCTATTGGGAGGCCGAACGGGACACCCTGATCGCCATTCCGCTGTTCATCTTCATGGGCATCATGCTGCAGCGCTCGAAACTGGCCGAAGACCTGCTGGTCACCATGGCGCAGTTGTTCGGCCCGGTACCGGGCGGGTTGGGGATTTCGGTGATTTTCGTTGGCGCCCTTCTAGCCGCGACGACCGGCATCGTCGGCGCCACCGTCGTCGCCATGGGCCTGATTTCCCTGCCCGCGATGATGCGCAACAAATACGCCAATTCGCTGTCGACCGGCACCATCGCCGCGTCGGGCACCCTGGGCCAGATCATCCCGCCGTCGATCGTGCTGATCATTCTGGCGGACCAGCTTGCCAGCGCCGTCGATCAGGCATCGACCACGCGCAAGGAACTGTTCAAGGAATCGACGGGCAATCTGTTGATGCCGTCGGGCTTCGACGTGACCTCGACCAGCGCCGGTGAAATGTTCCTCGGCGCCTTCGTGCCGGGGTTGGTTCTGGTTGGTCTGTACATGGCCTACGTCCTGATTTTGGCCTTTTTCAAGCCTAAAATGGCGCCCGCCGTGCATCGCGAGGGTGCTCTCGACCGCGCGTTCATGGTCAAGGTGTTCATTACCCTGGTACCGCCGTTGACCCTGATCTTCCTGGTTCTGGGCTCCATCATCACCGGCGTCGCGACGGTCAACCAGGCCGGCGCCATCGGTGCGGCGGGGGCTTTGATCATGGGTGGCTACCGCCTGCGCGACGGCCATCGTAATGCCTATTACCCGGCGATCATCGCCTTGGTGTCGGTGATCGCCCTGGCCTTCATCTCGACGACCTTCCACATCAACGTCAAGGCCATCGACACCGACTTCGACAGGGTCGGCCTGGTGCTCGGCCTGATCTTCACGGCGACGCTGATCTTTTCCATCGGCTGGAGTGGCTGGCGGGCGTTGAAAATCGAAGACACGCTGCAAGGCGTGATGGTCGAAACGGCCAAGACCACGGCCCTGGTGTTCATCATCCTGATCGGCGCCGCCATGCTGACGGCCGCGTTCCGCGCGTTCGGCGGGGAGGAATTGGTGCGCGAATTTCTGACCGGCCTGCCCGGCGGGTTCTGGGCTCAGTTCACCATCGTCATGTTGGTCATCTTCATCATGGGGTTCTTTCTGGACTTCATCGAAATCGCCGTCGTGGTGGTGCCCATCGTGGCGCCGATCCTGTTGATGGACCCGTCGGCGAACATTACCGCCGTGTGGCTGGGGGTGATGATCGGCCTGAACATCCAGACCTCGTTCCTGACGCCGCCCTTCGGCTTTGCCCTGTTCTACCTACGCGGCGTCGCACCGCCCAATGTATCGACCGTTCAGATGTATAAGGGCGTGGTGCCGTTCATCTGTCTGCAACTGGTCGCGCTTGTCGTCGTCGGCCTGACGCCGCAGCTGGTGAATTATCTGCCGCAGCGCGTGAGCCTGACGTCGGAAACGGCGCCGCCGCCGCGCAACCCGGCGCTGTCGTCCTGCGTGCAGGACCATTTGTTCAAGGTCTATGACGCCAAGGGTGATGTTCTGCGCGCCGCCATCGCCAAGGCCAGGACACTGGACCTGTCGGCGCTTCCCGGTGAGCTTCGCGGCGACCTGAAGGGCAGCTTCGACAAGGCGGAAAAGACGTTCGATCTGGTCGCCAAAATCCGTGCGACACAAAAGATCATCGACGAGGCCACGCCGGGATACCTGCCACTGCATGTTGAGGTGCGTGAAACCCAGCGTCAGGCACGCCGCTTGAAGGAAGAGATCAAGTACCTCCAGACGACCATCCGCCAACTGCCCCGAAACGAACAGGCCGAAGCGCGAAAGAACAAGCTGGAAGCAAAGATCGAGGAGCTGCGGGCTGAGATCAAGATCTACGAAGCCAAGGTTCCGGACAACTGGCGGGCGGACCACGCGGCTTTCGCAAAGTTGCAGAAGGCGGAGACGCTGGCCATTCGGCTGTATGAGCGCAACGTGGACGGCGCCTATGAGCCGGTCCAGGAGGTCGCCAAAGTGATCGCCGGGGCGGATGCCTTGGCGGCGCTTGGCAAGGACTTGGCGGAGCTGCCGGCCGCCGTCAGCAGCGCCGCCGACGCTGAAAAGGCCATGGACGCGGTCAATGCTGTCGAAAAGATCATGCGCGAGGTGCCTGGTACCCGCGAAATCCAGAAACCTTTGGCCGACGCCCGCCGCGCGATGCGCGGCGACAAGCCAGACGTGGAAAAATCGCTGAAGGCCCTGGCCGATGCCCAGGCGACGTACGAAGCGGACATGGCCTGGCGCAAGAAGGCGGCGGCGGAACTCAGCGCGGGGCTTGCCGAGTATGAACAGGCCATCCGCATGAACATCGGCCTTCGTCAGCAGCCGAAGCTGTCCAAGGAACAGGCCCTCGATGTCGCTGCCTGCATGGCCAATCCGCGCGATCTGACGCTGCACTTCTAGGTCTGGCCAGAGGAGGCAGCCCGCCATGCCGCCGATCCTGAGGGCAGCACTTTGGATGCTGGGGACATTGACGTCCCTGGCGCTCATGGCCATCGCCGGGCGCGAGTTGTCGGCGGAACTGTCGACCCTGCAGATCCTGTTCTTCCGCAGCGCCATCGGCCTTGTGATCATTCTGGCCGTGATCTGGCGGGTGGGCCGGCACCATCTGGCGACCCTTCAGCCAGGCCTGCAGGTTCTGCGCAACATCGCTCATTACATCGGACAGTTCGGCTGGTTCTACGGCATTTCATTATTGCCGCTGGCTCAGGTGTTCGCGCTTGAGTTCACCATGCCGGTCTGGGCGACGCTGCTGGCTCCGCTCCTGCTGAAGGAACAGATCACGCCCCGGCGGGCCCTGGTCGTGGCTATCGGCTTCGCCGGTATTCTGATCGTCGTGCGCCCCGGTTTAGTGACGATCAGCCCGGCCGCCCTGGCCGTGCTGATGGCGGCCGTGGGTTACGCCTTCGCCTATACCCTGACCAAGAAACTGACGCGCACGGATACGGCGTTGGCCATCGTATTTTATATGTGTCTGGTGCAGTTGCCGCTTGGCCTGATCCCGTCCCTGTTCGATTGGGTCAATCCATCAGCCGCCATGTGGCCCTGGATCATGGCGGTCAGTGTCACCGGGCTCAGCGCCCATTACTGCCTTGCACGCGCCTTCGCCGAAGCCGACGCCATCGTCGTCGTGCCCATGGAATTCCTGCGCCTGCCGCTGATCGCCCTGGCTGGGCTGCTGTTCTACGGGGAGCCCCTGGACCCCTGGGTCCTGGGTGGCGCCGCCGTGATCTTTGCTGGAAATTTCCTCAACATTCTGGGCGAACGCAAGCGCGTCTAGAGACGCGGGTGGTGTGCCGTTTGCCGCCTCCGCGATGTTCGCGGCACCGGTGATTTCGGCGTTATTTGCAAATTATTCTTATTCCAGTGACTGGGATCACATCCCGCGACATAGCGCTTACCCAATATAGGGAAGGGTCATTGACCTATGCCGTTTGTACGGCTGCGCTTGGGGGCGGGCAATAGAGCGAAGGTTATATAATGAATACCAGTTTCATCGTGCGTGGCCCACATTCTCCCGAAAAAATCAAAGCATATCAGCGTCTTAAAGATGCAGGCCGCGACCTGGCCGAAGCCATCGCCGAGCAGCGAGAGCAGATGCAGAGCCTTCAGGGGAATCTAAATTCCTTGGATGATGCCCTGGACCGGGTGACCGATTCGATGGCGCGGGCGGCGTCAATGGGGCGCGATGACGGATGACCGATACGCGGCCGCGCGGGTTACCGGACATTTCGTGCGGAGTATTGGTCGTGCGGAGTATTGGTCGTGCGGCGTATTGGTCGTGCGGCGTATTGGGAAGGATTAGGTCTTTCACCTTATGGCGGCGCTATTCGGGCAGGGGGATGAACTCCGTCTCGCCGGGCACCTTCGCGAACCGGCCGTTCTTCCAATCATCCTTGGCCTGCTCAATGCGGTCCGATGAATGGGACACGAAATTCCAGAACATGAAACGGGGCTGATTCGGCCGCGCGCCGGGCACCGTGTCCAGGGGGGCGCCACCCAGGACCATGATCTTGGCCGCCGTTTGGGCGTTGATGTCCACATTCGGACCCTCGTGGAAGATCACCGTCTGCCCGGCATGGAAGGTGTCACCGGCGATGGTTACCTCGCCTTCGGCAATGTGCGCCGCGCGCTCCGCATGATCGGGCGGCAGCGTGAAGGCCGCCCCCGCCGCAAGTCGCACGTCGGCATAAAAGATGGGTGAGAAGAATTCCACCGGCGAGGTTCGTCCGGCCATGGTGCCGGCGATCAGGGCAACCTCTGCCCCATTGTCCTGCCAGCGGGGCAGGGCGTCCGCCGGATAGTGAACGAAGGACGGGGCCGTTTCCTCGAAGTCGATGGGCAGCGCCACCCAAGCCTGCAGGCCGAACAGCGGGCCGCCCGCCGCCCGTACCTCGCCCGGGGTGCGTTCTGAATGGACGATGCCGCGCCCGGCGGTCATCCAGTTGATCTCGCCCGGGCGGATCGCCTGGTCGAAACCCAGGCTGTCCTTGTGGCCGATCACGCCGTCGTACAGATAGGTGATGGTGGCGAGCCCGATGTGTGGGTGCGGGCGTACGTCGATGCCCTGTCCCGGCTTGAACACCGCCGGGCCCATCTGGTCCAGGAATACGAAGGGGCCGACACTGCGCCGCTGGGACGACGGCAGCGACCGACGCACGATCAGCCCGCCGATGTCGTGTTCCTTGGGTGTGACGACCAGGGCGATCGTGCCGCCATCCGACACATTCTTGCACTGCGGGTCGTCGGTGGGCTGCCAGCTCATGTTCCGGTCCCTGCCTTTATTCGGCAAGCCAGCGGTCGCGGATGCGGTTCACTTCGTCGAAATGATGGCGTGCCATCTTCATGGTCGGGGCCAGGGGCTCCTGATAGAAGAAGTCGGGCAGTTCGTCGTCCGCGCTGGTAAATCCGGCGGCCTTGTTGAAGGTTTCTTCAAGAACCAGGGTTTCCTTGCCCAGGCGGTCGAAGAATTCGGTCTCGAAGGTCGTGCCCACGGCGTCGTTGAGGGCGGTGACGATCAGGTCCGGATTGACGTTGGTCACGGACCGCCCGAACACGCAGATGCCGAGGGAATCCACGGCGGCGCATTTGGCCTGAATCTTCAGGCTTTCCAGGGCCAGTTCCTCCGTCGACTTGCCGGCGCATTCGAAGGTCGGCAGATTGCCGGTCGTGTGGTCGGCACCCTGGGCCGTCAGCATCATGGAAATGCCCGTGACCTCGATGACGCGGGGGTCATAGGCGCTGAGCGCCTGCTTCTTGATCACCGGCAGGCGCTTGATGCCGTAATGTTCGCCGACCCGGGCTGTGCCTTGGGCCAGAATTCGGCCCCGTTCGTTGCCTTCGCGGATGTCGGCGAGCGCTTCCAGCATGAAGTTTTCGTCGCCATATTCGCCGTGCCCCGCGTCCATCAAAGCGCCCAGAAGCGCCCCCGTCTCGATGGTGTCGATGGCAAGATCGTTGGCGACCGCGTTGAGGCGGGCAACCTGGTCCGGATGGGTCAGCCCGCAGTTGGTGCCGAGCAGGCCGATGGTCTCGTACTCAAGCGGCGCCACCAGTTCGTTGCCATCTTCGTTTGCATAGACGTTGGAGCATTTGATCATGCAGCCGGGCATGCAGGCATGGGTGGTTTCGCCGCCGCGTTCCAGGTTCTGTTCGCGGATGTAGTCGCCGCCCATCTTCAGGCGTTCCTTGGCCGTGTCGACCAGTTGCCCGGACGAAAAATTGCGTACCGGCAGCCCGCCCAGATGATTGATGACGTCGGCGACCAGCGCCGTGCCGCGGGCACCCAGGTTTTGGGTCGCCGGGTCGTCCTTGATCATGCCGCCATAGGTCTTGATCGACTGCATCAGCTTCTTGCGCTCGTGGAAGTCGGGCATCTTGTGCTTGTCGCAGACGATGGCCTTGACCTTTTTCGAGCCCATGACGGCCCCCACCCCGCCGCGCGCGGAAATGCGCGTCGGGCGGCCTTCGGGGTCGGTGAACACGATGCCGGAAATCAGGCCGCCGTATTCGCCGACCGGGCTGCAGATGCCCAAGCTGACCTTGTCGCCGTATTTTTCAAACAGCATGTCGGCGGTTTCGAACACGCCCTTTCCCAGATAGGGGCTCGCATCCTCGAACGTGATGTCGCCTTCCAGGGGGATGCGGATGACGATCCAGTCGTCGGACTGGTTTTCCAGGGTGATTCCGGCGATGCCGATCTGGCCCATGGCGAAGGCCATGGTGCCGCCACCATTGGATTCCTTGACCCCGCCGGTGAGCGGGCTTTTGCAGCCGACGCTGATCCGGTTCGCGTTGGAGAAGTTGGTTCCGGCAAAGGGACCGGCAGAAAAGATCAGGGGGTTTTCCGGCCCGAGAGGGTCGATGTTTGCCAAACCACGGTCGACCAGGGTCTTGGCGATCAAATAGCGTCCGGCGCGGGCGAGGGCTTCACCGGACAGCGTCTCGCTTTTGACGTTCCGGGTGGCAAGGTCGATGGTCAGGTACTTTCGCATTGTTCGTCTGATCCCCAAGTCTTGGTTTGGTCTTCGGCCTGCCCCATCCGATTGCCGGCGCCGGTGCCGATGGGAAGGGGTCGATGACGCGGTGAGCTTATCTTAAAATGGGGACAGGCCTGGGGGAATACCAGGATTTCGAGGCCCCGCGGCTCAGGCCCCGCCGTCGGCGTAGCCGAACCCCTTGATGAACGGCCGCAGGCGCGGCAGATAGGGCGCCATGTGGATTTCGAAGGTGCGCCAGCGGCCGGCGGGCATTGAAGCTCCATCTTCAGCGGCAAGCGGCGCCAAAACCCCGTTGTCCCAGGGAACGCCCAGGAATTCCAAAAATTTCCGCGCGGGCTGTTCATGCCCGGCAACAAGGTCTTCATGGCGGATTTCATGGACGTTCAGGGCCAGGACATCGCGCTGCGTCTGCCACAAGGCCATGACTTGTTCGTAGAAGCCGACGGTGTCGTCCAGGCGCGTGAAATGGACCGTGCCGTCGTTCATTGCGAAGGGATGCGTGAAGCAGTCCAGGCAGACATCGCAGGGATGGCGTTGGGCCATGATGAATCTGGCGTCGGGAAACAGGCGGTGGAGTAGCCCCGCGTCCAGGATGCTGAGCGGCTGCGTGTCGATCAGCAATGCGTCCGGAGCGCGCGTAACGGCGCGGTCGATGGCCTGGAAATAGATTTTCCGCAATGCCGCAATATCCGTGTCGGAAATATCGAACAGGTTGACCGGAAAATCGTCTCCGCGCGCGAGAAGGTGGTTGCGGACCACGGATAGGGGGGGCTGTCCCTCCAGCACCTGGAGGCCTGGATGGGCCTTCATGATCTGGCCCAGCAGCGCCTCGCCGGACTGGGGGAATCCGACCAGGAACACGGGCGACTTTTCGGTCCCGGAGGCGGAATGACCAGCAGGCAGGGCCGCCGGACCGTCATGGGCCTGTTTCAGGCGGCTTAGGTATTCTTTCGACCGGGCGCGGAACATGGCCACGGCCTGCGTGTCCTGGGCAAGGAAGGCGTTTCCCTTGGTGAAATTTTCAATCGCATCGCCGGGGCGGTCCCGGTGTTCGTATAGGAAACCCAATTCGAAGTGGATATCGCCCAACAGGGGCGATGTTTTCAGCGCCGCAGGGTTGAGGGCCTTCAGGCGGGCCAATGCCTTGTCCGCGTCGCCCGCTCGCCGTTCCAGGCGCGCCGCGACCAGGTTGAGCGCCGGGTTTCCGGGATGCTGATTCAGCGCCGGTGTGATTTCGGCCCAGGCGTCGTCCGGCCGGTTCATCCGTCCCAGAAGGATGCCGACGGCTGCCCGGTTTTCTGGGTCGTCGGGGGCGGCCTGGATCGCCATGCGGTAATGGTCCAGGGCTTCGTCGTCATTGCCCATGGCATGTAGTACCGCCGCCTTCAGGCGCAGCACGTCAGGATCCCCAGGCTGTTTCGACAGCAGCCGGTCGTAGTAGTCGGCCGCGGTCTGAAAATCCCCCATCTCCGCCGTGAGGTCGGCATAGAATCCCAACACCTCGGGATTGTCCTGAGTCAGCGTCAAGGCGCCTTCAAGGACCTTGCGGGTTTGTGGATAGCGTTTGCTGAAGTAGTGGGCGCGGGCCAGGAGGACCCGAGCCTCAAGGTCGTTGGGCGCGCGGTCGACGACGCGTTGCATAATCTCCGCCGCTTGTGACAATTGGGACAGGTTGTAGTGACATTGGCCCAGATTGAACAAGGCATTGAGGTTATTCGGGTCCAGCTCGACGGCCCGCTTGAAATGCTCTGCCGCGAGGGGGGCTTGGCGGTCGTCGCGGTAGGCGTTGCCCAAGTTGTAATGGATGTTCGCGGCATCCGGGGAGATGTCCAACGCCTTGCGGAAATGCCTGATCGCGGCATTGATCCGGCCCGTTTGACGCAGGGCACAGCCGAGCAGGTCATGCGCCTCGGCCGAGCCGGGGACCAGATCGGTCAATTTTTTCAGATTGTCCGCCGCCGCATCCGCCTTGTCCTGGCGAAGCTGCGTCAGGGATAGGAGATGCAGGATATTGGGATTATTCGGCAAGGCGAGCGCCAGCGCCGTCAGCCCCGCCTCGGCGCCGGGGAAATCACCCGATTGATACATCTGGGCGGCGGCCTGGAATTGCTGTTCTGCGTCCATGTTCCGGTCAGTCGGCGAAGGGTGAGGCGTCGCGGGTTACGAAGAAAAGGGCAGGTCGGCCAGGGTCAGCCGGTTGTTCAGCCGCCAGCCGCCGGGCTTGTCTACGTCCGACGCAAGGTCTGGGTCAATGCGTAATGCCGCCGTGCGGTCCCGTTGGGCGGCTTCGGCATCGGTGCGGGCCGCATGCACGTTGGCGCGGCCCAGGTAGGCGGCGGCGAAGCTGCCGTCGATATCGAGGGCATGGGTGAAATGCTGGATCGCGTCGCCGTAGAGGCGCAGGATTTTTTCCGCTTCCGCCCGTCCGGCCCAGGCCGCGGCATCGCCCGGATTGATTTCCGTCGCTTTTGTGAAATCGGCCAGCGCATCGTCGATGCGATTTAGCGCCAGCCGGGAAAACCCCCGAATGCGCAGCAACAGGGATGTCGGCTGCCCTTCGGCGATCAGGGTGGAAACCGCATTGGCCGCCGGCTCCTCCTTGCCCTGGCGCAGTGTCAATTCCGCGTGCAGGGTCCGCAACCATGGGTCGCTGGGCGCCGCAGCCAATCCGCGCGCGATATCCGCCCCGGCCCCCGCAAGGTCGTCCGTGCGCAGGCGCAGGAACGCCAGAACGCCATGCGGCTCCGCCTCGCCGGGGCCCAGGGGAACCAGCCGCTCGTAAGCGGCCGAGGCTTCGCCCCAGCGTCCGCCGAACAGCAGCGCGCGGGCCTTTTCCCGCAATGCCTGGGCTTGATAGGGCTGCATGCGCTGAGCCAAATCCAGGTCGGCCACGGCGGCCTCCGTCTGGTTGAGGCGCCGGTAGGCACGGCCGCGCAGGATCAGGGCGGCGACGTCGGTGTTGCCGCCGCGCGTGCCTTCCGAAATGGCCGCCGTGGCGTCGTCGATGGCGGCATCCGCATGCCCGGCCGCCAACTGCGCCTCGCCGCGCGCCAAGAGGGCCTCGGCATCATCGGGATGGGCGGCCAGAACCTGGTTCAGATCGGCGATGGCACCGGCGTAATCGCCCATGGCTTGGGCGGCGGCGCAGGTCCAGGGCGTCCGGGCGATCTTCGAGAATACGGGTCAGGTCGCGGTGGGTGCTGGCCGGGCGGGCGGCCGCGGCGTGCAGGGCGGCGCGCAGGTCGAGTGCCGCCAGATTGGCCGGGTCGTCCAGCAACAGACGATCAAGATCGATCAGGGCGCGGTCCGTCTCTCCGATGTCGCGGTAGGCGGCCCCCCGGATCAGCCGCGCAGCGCCATTGTCCGGCGCCAGGGCCAGGGCGGCGGTCATAGACTGCACCGCATGGTGGGGCTCCCCCCGCCGGTAGTAGGCGCGGCCGCGCATGACCAGGGCCGCCGTATGGGCCGGGTCGCGCCGCAGGACCGCGTTCATGTCGGCGATCACGCCGGCGAAGGTTTCAAGCTGGAACCGCAGGTCCGCGCGCATGAACCGGGCGGCGGTGTTGCCGGGAGCGTTGGTGATGGCGGCATCAAGGTCTTCCAGCGCCAAGCCGGCCTCGTCCTGGCGCAGGTGGATGCGGGCGCGCAGCATGTGGTGGCGGCTGTCTTCAGGGGCGAGGGCGATCGCCTGATCGACATCATCGAGGGCCAACTGAAGCTGTTCCATCTTCAGGAATGTCTCGGCGCGGGCGGTCCAGGTTGCTGGCGCCATGGGGTCGGCCTCGAGCGACGCCGAAAGATCGGCGCGTGCCGCCGTAAGGTTGCCGTCGGCGAGATGAGCCTGTCCGCGCAGGCGCAGGAGTGCCGCATCCGAGGGCGCCATGTCCAGGGCTTCGCCGAAGTCGGCAATGGCCAGTTCAAACTCCTCGGTCGCCATATGGACAAGACCGCGTTCACGATAGCTTTCAAGGGGGCGGCGCAGATGGCGGATCGACAGGTCCAGGTCGGCGATGGCCAGGCGGTACAGGCCCATGTGACGCAGCAGCGCGCCGCGCACCTGCAAGGCCTCGCCGTTATTTGGGGCCAGGGTGACGGCGGCGTTGAGATCGGCCCGCGCGAGTTGGTGGTGGCCCTGCGCCAGATGGGCGGCGCCGCGCTGGATCAAGGCGCCGACATGGTGGGGATCGGTGTCGAGCGCCCTGGATGCACTTTCCGCCGCGTCGCCATATCGGTCGAGGGCGATCAGGATACGCGCGCGGAGCGCCAAAGCGTCGGCATTGCGGGGGTCGAGCGCCAGACCGGAGTCGGCGTCGGTCAGCGCCACCGTGTCACGCCCGGCGGCGTGGTTGATACGGGCGCGTAGGAAGTGCACGCGCTTGCGGCGGGGTGTCAGGCGCACGGCGCTGTTCAGGTCGCTCAGCGCTTTGTCGGGAAAGCCCTCGTCGATCAGCGCGTCGGCCCGGTTGATGAACAGGTCGGCGAATTTCTCGGGATCGGTTTCGCCCTGGGTGATGGCCTGGGTGCAGGCGAATACGCGCATGGCGGCAGGCAGGGCCGCGTCCACGCAGTCAGGCGTTTGCGCGCGCGCGGGCTGAGCCGCCGTCGCCGCCCAGGCCATAACCAACAGGGACACCCCCCGGATCAGCCGCATCGCTGCCTCGTTTCCGCCAAGTACCGAGAATACTTAGCAAAAAACCAGAGGAAACGCCATCCGGGCTGGTCCGGGGGCAACCGTTCGTTCAGGTTTCCGTGCCGCCGTTGATTTGGATCAGCTGGCCGTTCATGAAACCGCCCTGATCGGACACCAGATAGGCAATCATGCCGGCGATTTCCTCGGGCGTGCCCAGGCGGCCCACCGGCACCCGCGCCTTCATGGAGGCGATATGCTCGGCCATGGCCGGATCTGCATGGTCACCTGCGATGGGGCCGGACGAAATGATGTTGGTGGTGATGCCCTTGGGCCCGAACTCCTTGCCCAGTGCCTTGGTCAACCCCCAGGAGCCGTGCTTGGACACGCTGACATGCGCCCGGCCGTTGTAACCGTGGATGGCGTTCATGCCGGCGAAATTGACGATGCGCCCCCAGCCCCGGTCGACCATGCCCGGCAGGCAGGCGCGGGCCAGCCGGAAGGCGGCGTTCATGTTGACGTCCAGCACCCGTTCCCAGGTCTCGTCGGTGATGTCGAGAAAGCTGTGGCTGGGGCGGATCGCGGCGTTGTTGATCAGCACATCGATGCCGCCGAAATGCTTGATGGCCTCGGCCGCCATGGCGTCACAGGCGGTCTTGTCGCCAACGTCGGCCATGATCACCAGGGCGTCCGCGCCCAAGGCCCGCGCGGCGTCCGCGGTGGCGTCGCAGGACGCCCGGTCGCTGGAGCCGTTGATGACGACATTGAAGCCGTCCCGCACCAAGGCCAAGACACAGGCCCGGCCAATATTCTTCCCCGACCCTGTAACCAGGGCCGCGCGCTTTCGTTCAGTCATGAATGGTGTTCCTCCCGGATGTCGATGCCATGACCCTACGCAAGGCGGCGAAGGCTGGCAAGCGGACGCGGCGGGAAGGCGGATAACACTGTGCGGTTAGCCGCTGTGATCGGGTGTTGGGGTGAACAGATTTTTCAGAGTTTCGGTAACGCCCCGCCGGCCGACGAAGGCGAACATCTGGGTAATGGCGTGACCGTCTTCGGACAGCGGCATGCGCAGCGACCGCAAGGGTTCTTCCACCCCTTCGTAGGTGTTGAGAAAAACCAGGGGACGGCGGACCTCGAATACGGCCATGTATTGCCGCGTCAGCAGGGTCGCGGACCAGGCGTCGGCCATGTCGGTC
Organism: uncultured Rhodospirillaceae bacterium; assembly: GCA_963972065.1. Classification (GTDB taxonomy): domain Bacteria; phylum Pseudomonadota; class Alphaproteobacteria; order Rhodospirillales; family Casp-alpha2; genus UBA1479. Next base: position 1,512 of record CAXAVJ010000052.1, on the reverse strand, counting down.
AATTTCTTTCCGGTGTAATCGCGCCGATGGTAGTGGGTATGGCCCGACCCCCAATAGCGGTAGGTGAATTCCACCGGTTCGCCCGTGACGTCGAGCACCAGCGCATAAGGCAAAACCCGGGCCGGCAATTCATGCAGGTGGAAGTTCGCCCAACTGGGCGCGAAGGCATCGCCCTTCGCGTCGGTCCAGTACGCCATGCAGGCCTGGATGTGTGGATCGTCGACCGTTTCCGGTTCAATCGCAACCGTACTTACGACAGGCCGCATCTGGCCGTCCAGCACGATGGGAGGCAGGATTTTCATGTCACCGTGGTCTCGATCTTCCGACGAATTGGGGAGAATGTCGGTTTATTAGACAAGACTACAGCGGCCGAGCCTGCGGGGGTAACCCTGACTTTGGTCTATATTTTGGGGAATCCTAATGTATGCGGTGCGCGGATGAAGTGGCGGAATCAGGCATGGCGGTCGAGCCGGCCAATGGCCTCGGCGATGGCATCCAGGTCCGAGCTGTCGGCGTCGAACTGCACCGCGAAACCGCCATCGTAGGTCCGCGCGACGCGGCCGGAAAGATGGCCCAGGCCCTCGACATGCATGTCGACGAAGGTGCCGTTGTCGACCGCCACCCCGGCCTCGCCAAGGGCGATCGCGGCCCCCGTGGCGGAGACGTTTTCCACAGAGCCGTGGAAGGCACGGTTGCCGTACCGGCCGTGGGCGGGCTGGTGATAGGGATGGCGGGTCGGGCGGGCGACGTGGTTGTTGGCCGCGACGTGCATGAAAATTTTCCCCGGCGGCGGCCCGAACGGCGGACCTGTCCAATACGGCGGACAGGATCGCGCAGCTACATTAAGAAAACGTAATTAATTGACGGGACGTGAGTTGTCATCCCGCCTGGCGGGGCGCTTCCTGGGGGATGGTCGGAACTTCGTCGGAAATGGTGGTTCGGCGCATGTCGCGGACGTCCGCCGGGTCGTGCCAGCGGCCCCGGTGCATGGTGCAGCGATTGTCCCACATGATCACGTCTCCGGGTTTCCAGACATGGCTGTAGACATATTTGGGCTGCGTCGCGTGCTCCATAAGGTCCATCAGGATGATGCGGCCTTCGGGCACGGGCAGGCCCTCTATGCTGCCGGCGTGGGACGCCAGATAAAGGCTTTTGCGTCCCGACCCCGGATGGGTGCGCACCAGGACCTGGCGGACCGGCGGCAAGCCCGTGCGTTCGCCCTCGTCGAAATCGGTATATCCCAGGCGTTCCCGGGAATTCATGATGGAATGGATGCAGACGTAATGTTCGATGCGGGCCTTGGTGGCGTCGCCCAGGTCATCGTAGGCCGCGCGCATGTCGGCGAATTCCGTGTTGCCGCCGCCGCCCTTGGGCAGGACATGGGCCGCCAGGATGGAATAGCGGGCGGGAATGGGCTTGAACGACGAATCCGTGTGCCACAAACGGTTGGCGTACATGTTGAGCAGGCGGAAGTCGTCCTTCGGCAGCGGCTTGCCGCTTTCGTCCAGGTTG
>CAXAVJ010000051.1:0-24548 GCA_963972065.1 uncultured Rhodospirillaceae bacterium | reverse complement strand
TCAGGCTCATAACCTGAAGGTCGCAGGTTCAAATCCTGCCCCCGCAACCAACAAATTCAACGCCTTAGCGATAAAACGCTAAGGCGTTTTGTTTTGCGTGGAAGCAATATGGAACCATTATTTTGGAATTGAACCTTGCCAGGGTAAAGGTGAGCAAAACTTTTACGGACAAGTTTCGATGTGGGGGCAACCGCTTGTGGCGTGGTATAGTTGCTAAACACATGGACAAAGCGTAGGGGGAAACATGTGGCTAAATTCCTCTGAAACAAATGGTGATTGGTTAGCTGCCGATGACCTGAAGGACCAGGATGGGGAAGTCACCGAACGTGGCTCTCGCAAATACATCAAAGCATTTCTCTCAGAATGCATGACGACGAACAATTTGTTGGTGTTGTGTGGTCTTGGGACTTCTCTTTCCATAAACGGCGATGCGATTGAGCGTGGGCTGCCTACGGCCCCGACTATGGGGAATTTGTGGGCTGCCGTTCGCGAGCGCGACCAAAGAGTTTTCGAGCGTGTGTTACAGGTTGTGAGATATCGCACGGAGGAGTTAGGCGAAAACATCGAAGAGTTACTATCGAGGTGTAAGCTTGCGACAGACTTCCTTCCGGGTGATCATGAGGACACGGCCACGGTTAAGGATTTCGTCGTCGACGCGGAAAGTGTGATTGTCGCCAACTGTGGGTTTGTCTCCGCCCAAACTGAATTAACGGACCACGAACTTTTCTTAACGAGGATCGCTAGAAGGTCTTCTAGAAAGCCTCGCACGCGGATATTCACCACCAATTATGATCAATGTTTTGAAGAGGCGGCGCGGCGACGGCGCTTCTATATCGTCGATGGTTTTTCGCCATCAATCCCCGCGACCTATGATCCCGGCAATTTCGCCTACGACGTCGTTCGCCGGGAAAGAACAAAAGATACTCCTGATTACATTGAGAATGTTTTTCATTTATTGAAGGTGCACGGGTCTATCAATTGGACGAAAGAAAATAATGAAACCGTGAAAAAAGATGGGGTTACTAGGCCTCTTCTTATATATCCAAGATCGAGTAAATACGAACAAGCCTTTGAGCCGCCTTATCTAGACATGATGGCCGCATTTCAATTGGGGTTAAGACAGCCAGACACAGCCCTTATCATTGTCGGTTTTGGGTTCAACGACGATCACCTCGCAAAACCTATTCTCAGCGCGTTGCAGGCAAACTTATCGCTTCGCGTGCTCGTATGTGATCCGGCATTCTTCGACGATCGAGAGGACCACCGATTTCCCTCGGAGGTTCCGGCGAATGTCTATCACAAGAAAATATTAGGGCTTATTCGCGCTGGTGACCCAAGGGTTGCTTTGCTTCGGGGTTATTTCAGAAATTTCGTCCAAGAGTTGCCCGATTTGACTGCCGAAAACGAAAGAGAACGGCATGCTGAAAGATTTCGTCGGATGGCGGAGTATGAAGAGGGCGGCAGGGGATGACGGTCACTCCGTTTGACCCAGACCTTTATGTCGGCACGATAATGTACGTGAGCCCGGACGTTGTGCGGGCGAACCTTCCTTATGCAACAGCTCCAGCAGAGGAAAGATCATCGATTAAAGGCGCTGTCGGCGATTTCGTCTTTATAGAATGTGAGCCATACGCTCTCTTCGGGCGAATAATCGAGGTGAAGATACCTGAGTCAGAGCGTTTTTCGGTGGAAACAGAAATTGGGAAAAGTAGCCCGGCAAATCCATTGGGCGCAATCCAGCTTCTTGCAAGTCTGGATCTCGTAGAAGACAAGGTGATGCGTGGATTGGTAGCCCACCCAAAAATCGGCGACCGAGTCTACATCGCCCATCCAACAATTGTTGCAAATATGGCCGGAAGCGAGGCCGAGAACTCCCGAAAGATGGAATTCGGTGAGCTTCCATTTGACAATGTGGCCAAGGTCTTATTTTCCCCTGAACGTGTTTTTGGTCGCCATTGCGGAGTGTTAGGTACAACTGGTGGCGGGAAAAGTTGGACGCTCGCAACGATAATGGAGGAAATAAAAGCCTTCGGCGGAAAAGCGATTTTGTTCGATGCGACGGGGGAATTTTTCGGCCTTAGTTTCGTCGATCGAAGTATTTCACTAGGGGACGAGCATCGTGGCGACGATGGCGAAGCATCGTTCTCATATCGGAATCTGACTGAGAGTGATTTTTTCACCCTCTTCAACCCTTCAGGGGGGGTGCAAGGGCCAAAACTACGGGAGGCAATTAGAAGCTTGAAGCTTGTAGATGCCTTGAACAATCGGCCGGTTCCTGGGGTCCAGATCGAAGATGGATTACTAATTAAAGAGGGAAATCTAAAAGCGCCTGTCATTGACGCGTTCAGGCAACACAGCGCCCAGTTAAATTCTCCGCAGTGCACTTTAGACGTTAATCGACTTGCAGCTCAGATGGACCGTGAATGTGTTTGGCCTAACGGCTTTAATAATGATGCGACGAGGTGGGGCGGGGTATCACAAAATGATCTTGGTTATTGCGTTACCTTGGTGACTCGCATTGAGGCGTTAGTTAACTCTCCGGAATTGAACTGCCTGTTTAACCCTCAAGGGCTCGACCTTGTCGAGGTGGCTGATCAATTCTTGGCTGATGACCAACAAAATATACTTAGAATTTCAATGGAGTTTCTATCATTCCAGCATAATGCTCGCGAATTGATTGCGAACTCGATCGGAAGATTTTTCTTATCAAGAGCAAGGGCGCGCCTATTTGCAAACTCTCCTCTGGTGGTCATTTTGGATGAAGCTCACCAATTTTTGGACAAGTCGATTGGAGACGACTTCAATCGCGTGCGATTGGACTCATTTGGGTTAATTGCGAAGGAAGGGCGGAAATATGGTCTTACCACCATCTTGGCAACCCAAAGACCTCGCGACATACCTGAGGACGTACTTAGCCAACTTGGAACGCTGATCGTGCATCGCTTAATTAATGACAAGGATCGGTTAGTGGTGGAGCGGGCTTGTGGCGAACTTGATCGCTCTGCGACTGCATTTCTTCCCACTTTGGATCAAGGCGAGGCTTTGATCGTTGGTGCGGACTTTTCGATGCCGGTCCCAGTAAAAATGCGGCGTCCCAACGATGCGCCAAGCTCTCATGGGCCAGACTACCAGGCAAATTGGCAAAGAGCTTAAGCTTGTCTTGTAGGACGAAAAGATGGCCAAGAGAAAGAAGCCCAAATGGGGCCATAGGTTCGATCCTCTCTTGGGGACGTTTAACGAGCGCCTTTACTCCTCCGAAGATTTGAAAGAACTGGACGGGCTATTAGGCGGCGTCGGTAGTGAACTGCCCGAAGTTCACGAATGGCTTGAAAAGGCGGCAGACGTCTATCGCATCGCCAAGAATAATGTCGATCAAGCGCCGTCACATGCCGAAGCCAAGGCAGCATTAGAAATCGTTCAACGCCAAGCGCGGCAACTGATCCAAACCCTGGAAGACCTCGACTTCAAATCTTGGAACTTCATCCTCCGCCCCGAGGAGAAGGCAAAGATGCAGTTGTTCACCCAAGACAAAGTGACAACGGAGCTTGGGCGTGTCATCACGCGCCGTCAGATCGATGAAGACACCTGGGAAATCGACACTCTAGAGCCGGAAGACTTCCGGGACGCTGCTGCCCTTATCGAAACCTACGTAACCCACGCACTCGAAAATGTCCCTGAGTGGCGACCTGGGCGAAGGAAGCTATTCGCACTCTCCCAATGGATCGCCAATATGGACGGGCTATGGTGTGCATACTCTGGTCGGCGGTTCACGATTGAGCGCCACAAGGGTGAAGGGACGAGCCCGGCGGCAGTCTTTTGTACCCGTGCGATCCGTAACGTTGATCCCGACGTAACGCCATCCAACATTGTCACGGCCATGCGGGAACGCATCGCCAAGAACCGGAAAATTTCAAACCGCCAAAAATAGCCCCCCTCAAGGGGGGGTGAAAAATGGCGGTTCTAGTTGATGCGGTGAATCGTTCAATGTGAACAATGCGGAGTCATCCGAAACCAACGCAAAGGATGACTCTCCATGCACTTCCAACATCTCTCCGAAACCCTCGCCCGCGATCCGGATTACCTGGACCGCATGATTACCGAAGATGAGGCGGCGCACTTCATCGGCTACACGGTCCGCGCCTTGCAGAACTGGCGTCTGCGCGGCGGCGGGCCGAAGTTCATCAAGGTCTCGGGCCGGTCCGTTCGTTATCGCCGCCGGGATCTGATCGAATGGGCGGAAAGCCTCTTGGTTGCGTCGACGACGGAGGCGGCCAATGACAACTGAGCGGGTCGACTTCGAGAAGGTGAACCGGGCGGCGCTTCGGCGTCTGCCCGAACTCCTGAAAAACTGGACGATCGATGGCCGTCTCGTGTCGGGGGAATGGGTCGCCAAGAACCCGACCCGGTTTGACCGGCATCCCGGTTCTTTCAAGGTGAACATCATTACCGGCAAATGGGCCGACTTTGCCACGGGCGACCGGGGCGGGGACGTGATCAGCCTCGCGGCCTACCTAGCAGATATCAGCCAGGTCGAAGCGGCGCGGCGGCTCGCCGACTACTTGGGGGTGCGCCATGACTGAGCAAGCTTATGACGAAGCCGCGACCGGCTATCCCAGGTTGCCGGTCCCGGCGACGGCTCCAGTGGCCCACCCCAAACTCGGCAGGCCGGGTGCCCGTTACGTATACGCGGACGGAGAAGGCGACGGCGTTTGCGTCGTTTATCGCTATGACAAAAGCGACAATAGCGACGATAGGCCCCGAAAGGAGTTCCGGCCTTTTGACCTTGAGCGGTCGGCTTGGTGTGGGCCGGTCATCCGGCCTCTTTATCGGCTCGATCTGATCCAGGAAACGGCAGCGGAGGACGATCCGCTGCCCGTCGTCATGGTCGAAGGTGAGAAATGCGCCGACGCGTTGAACGATCTCGGCATTCTGGCGTCTACCGTGTTCGGCGGATGTAACGGCGTGGGCCGGGCCGACTTGTCGCCGCTCGAGGGGCGGGAAGTCATCATCTGGCCGGACTTCGATGAGCCCGGCTTCAAGTTCGCGGAACAGCTCGCCGAATGCCTTAACGTAGCGGGGGCGGCTTCGGTCTCGGTCCTGCCCATCTCTGACGCGTTCCTACATAACGTAACGGGCAGCGCGGCCCCTACGTATACGTATACGTTACGTAAGGGGTGGGATGCGGCGGACGCCATCGCCGGGGGCTGGGGGGCAGATGAAGTTCGATGCCTGTTACATTACGCGACTGGGATCGACGCCTTAGCTAAAGCTAAAAGGTCCGACAACGCGGAAGCCTTTAAAGGGAATTCCCCCTTTAAAGGGGATTACGCCCTAAAGGGACCGGGCGCCTTTAAAGGCGAGGGGCCCTTTAAAAACCCGGCCAACGACGACGGCTCTCCGTCCCTTAAGCTTAAGGGGGCAGAGCGCCAATCTATCGAACTCTTCCCCGATACGGGGGAGTGGGGAGAGCCCGATATGTCGGTCCTCAATCCCCGAAGGCGACCGCCCGCATTCCCGGCCTCCCTGTTCGGCCCGTACTGGGCCGACTGGATACAGCGCCAGGCCGAAGGAAAATCCGCGCCCATGGATTATGTCGGTATGACGTTGCTGGTTACGGCCTCGGCCTTGATCGGCAATGCGGTTCGCGTAAGTCCGTGGGACGGCTGGCAGGAACCGGCTCACTTATGGGCCGCGTTGGTCGGCTCGCCCTCCAGCGGCAAGAGCCCGGCCATGGACCCGGTTATGGAAATCATCGGCGAGTTGGAAGCCGAGAGGGCGGAGGCCTTTAGAGACCTCAAAGCGGAATACGATGCGGCGGCGCTCGCCGCCAAGTTCGCCCGCGAGGAATGGGAAACTGCCCTTAAGGCCTCGGTGAAGAATGGGACGCCCCCGCCGGCGATGCCGGACGCGGCACGGGAGCCCTTAAGGCCCGAGCGACCCCGTATCCGCATCGGCGATGCGACGACGGAAGCGATCATGAATGTGCTGGTCCATCAGCCTAAAGGCGTTTTGATGTTACGCGATGAACTGGCGGGCTGGCTTGGGGGCTTCAACCGCTACTCAGGGGGCGAGGGCGGCGACCGCGCATTGTGGCTGGAAGCCTGGAATGGCCGAAGCTTCGTGGTTGACCGGGTGAAGACCGGTGAGCCCCTGACCATTCCCCATCTCTCCGTCGCTGTCCTGGGTGGCATTCAGCCGGACCGGCTGAGCGCAACTTTGCTGAAGGGCGTCGACGACGGATTGACGGCACGGTTCCTGTTCGTCTGGCCTGAACCTGCGCCCCTGGCGCGGCCTAAAGGGATTCCCCAAGGGGCAGAGGCCCGACACGTCCTGAAGGCGCTCTACGGACTCGAAATGGCATCAGACGCCCATGGCAATCCTGTTCCGCGCGTCGTCAGTCTGACGGATGAAGCCGCGGCCCTCTTCGAGCCGTGGTGGATCGCACAGCGGGACGACGAACCGGAGGGCCCGCTGGCAAGTTGGTGGGGCAAGTTGCCGGGCATATGCTTAAGGCTGGCCGTAACGCTCCAGGGCTTGCGGGACGCGCTGGAAATCGCCCCGCTGCGCGAGGTCAGTGGGGATGCTATCCAAGCGGCAATCATGATGATCGATGACTACTTCAAGCCCATGGCCGAACGCGCCTACGGCGATGCGGCCTTGTCACCTGCCGACCGCAACGCGGCGGCGCTGGCCAAGTGGTTGCAACGGACCAAGCCGGACAAGATTAATCTCCGCGACCTGCAGCGGGGTGGCGGCATTCCCGCACTTAAGGACCGCGACGCCTTAAAGGGCGCTGTGGACGTTCTGGTAGAGGCGGGTTGGCTGAAACCGGCCCCGAGCCGGGCCGGAGGAACGCAGGGGCGGCAGCGGGTGGACTATGAGGTTAACCCGGTCATTAGGGGCTGACAGAACCTAATGGCGCTATTGTCGCTTTTGTCGCTGCATTTGGAATGCTGAAAAGTAGTTGTAGATTCCTGGAGATTGCCAAATCTCAAAATTCGAAAAGCCTGACCGCCAGCTATGCTAACGGTCAGGCTTCCGGTGTTTAACTGCTCTCGACTTTGACCTTGATATCAACGTCAACTTCGATGCGCTTCCCGCCCATAGCAAGTTTCTGCCCATGGGCCCCATCCTTACTGCCAGTCAGTTCCGGCAGCGGATCGCAGAGGTTGCGCTGAGTTTCGCAGGCACGCAGCGTCACCTGAAGGTCTGTGTCGGACGAGTCGAAGATGGTACCTTGAAAGGTGTCATCGACGAGGTGATTCCCATCCCAGCCAGGGCTGCCTGGGGTGTTCACAACCTTAGCGTTTGCGTGGTTAGTGGCGCCGAGAGTGAGAGAAGCAGCAATGCCTGCGTACAAAATGTGTTTCTTCGTAATCATCTTCTATCTCCTATGCTTTGATAGGTGCCTGAAGTCGTGGGGGCGTCCGTAGTCGAACGTGACGGTTCCACAAAGCCAAATGTACTAGCGAACCGAGAAATAATCAATAGTAGATGTAAAATTTATTATTTTTTTTGCATCTATTTGTTTTTTAAGCCGAATCTTTCCTCGCTCGTTTATGATCATTTAGGTCATTAATCGGCGACCTGGTAATGATTCTAGTGCACCCGAAACGATGGACTTCTGCCTATTGCGGAACCAAAGCTTGCGAGCAGTTGCCTGGGTCAATCGGAAGCAATTGAATTATTGATTGAAGCTATGATGATGCCGCTGGTCTTGTTAGCCGCTTCTTCCGCGATCTTCTCCGCAAGGTGGGCATAGCGGGCTGTGGTCTGCACCTGGGAATGGCCTAATAGCTTACCTATCTCGGCGAGCGAGAGGCCGTTTGCGAGCCCGAAGGACGCGAAAGAATGCCGGAGGTCATGAATGCGAACGTCCGGCAGCTTCGCTTTCTTACGGATGCGCCGCCAGGGCCTTTGCAGGTCGGTCAGATATTGACCATCGATGGTGCCGGGAATGACGTAGGGGTTGCCCTCTTCCCGTTTGATGCCCTTTAGCAATTCCTGCACGTCCTTACCGATATAGACCTTCTTGGCTCCGGTCTTGGACTCGGGCAGATAGATGCCGTCGGGCTTGATAAACTCCCATTTGAGGGTCTGAATCTCGCTTAGGCGGCAGCCCGTGAGGATCAGAAGCCGGAAGGCATTACAGGCGGCGGCGCTTTCGCTTCCGTCCGCCTCACAAGCCTCCAGGGTCGCCCAGAGGCGCTTTAGTTCGTCCTCCGACAAGAACCGTTCCCGCTTTTTCTCGGCGTATTTCTTGACGTGGCGGCAGGGATTGGAGCCGTCCGGCCTCAGGCCCCAAACCTCGCACTGATTGAACATGACAGAGAGGACGCCCAAGGTCCGGTTCGCCTGATAGGGTTTGGACCGGTAATCGTGGTGCAGCTTGGCAATCTCCGTGCGGGTGATATCCGTGATCTTGCGTTGCCCGATGGCGGGCTTGATGAACAGGTCCATGGCCCGCTGGTACTCCTTCTCCGTGCTCGCCTTGCAATGGGTCGGGACATACTCCGTCATGAACCGGTCGCATATGTCCGCGACCGTGGGCGTCTTGCGGTAGTTCTGGATATCGTCCGCCGGACTGGCTCCCTTGCCTGCCGCCGTCAGAAGGTTGCGGGCTTCCTTGCGGGCCTCGTCGGGCGTCATGACGCCCGCCCGCCCGAAGGTCACGCGCCGGGTGCGCCCGCCGTGGCGGTATTGGACCATGAAGGACTTCTTGCCGGACGCCATGACGCGAAGGCCGAAGCCGGGCATGTCGCTATCCCAGATGAAATAGTCCGTGTCCTTGAGCAGGGCGGTGTCGATAAGGCGTTTGCTGATCCGGGGCATGGGGGCTCGCTTCCATGAAGATGATGGAAGCAATATGGAAGCAATTTATGGAGAAATGCAAGGGCGGTGAGCGTTGATGATGAATCCGGATATGGATAAAAACATATATAAAACAAGGTAATATGACAATTCATGGGATATGAGCGTAACCCATGATAAGGGATATAAGCTATCTCATAACCTGAAGGTCGCAGGTTCAAATCCTGCCCCCGCAACCAAACAAAAAAGCCCCCTAAAACATACGGTTAGGGGGCTTTTTGCTGTCCGCTGCCCAGCCGAAAAAAAACCAAGGGGCAACCTAGGGAAAGCTGGTGGAAACAAGGTACTGTTGGCCTGTGGCTTCTCGATTACCCATGTCACGTTGCAGGTGGAAACCGGAGACACCGCGCAATGCAAACTCGGGCCTGATGATTCGATCTAACTAAACCTAGCCGGGTAGATCCCATCGGCCGAATACGGAAGTGGTTTACCGTGCCCGCAACATCATCAACGCCGCGAAAGAGATGAGCCCCAGCCCGCCTGAAAGCATAAGCGCGGCGGCGCCCAGGTGGTCGATCGCGAGGGCGAACAGGAAGGGGGCGCCGGCTTGGACAAAGCGGGCCGGTGCCATCAGCAACCCCTGGCGCCGCCCGTATCCCACTGCTCCGAAGATGGCGAGGGGCAGCGTTCCGTTGGTGATGGTGAGGATGCCGTTGCCGGCGCCGTGCAACAGGGAGAAGGCGGATGCGGCCGGCGCCCCGACGGCCAGGATCACAGCCGCGCCCAGGGGATGGGTGAGCGCCGCCAGCCGCGCGGACAGCAAAGGGTGGAAATTCTTCAAGAAGCCGAATTCAAGCAGCCGGCCCGCGACCTGGGCCGGACCGACCAGGGCCGCCGCCGCGATCGCCGCGGCGGGAGAGGTCCCGGCCTCTTGCAGTATTCGGGGAAGATGGGCCGCCATGGCGGTGCTGGTGAACCAGGTAATCGCGAAGACCAAGGCCAGGATCGCGGCGGCGAATTTGGGGGGCTCTCCCGGTCCCGCGGATTGATGAGTTTCCCCGGCAGTCTCTCCACCGGCCGGCGCGCCGTTTCCTTTCGGCACGAACAGCCGGTTGAGCGGCAGGCCGATAACCAGATGGGCGGCGGCCCAGGCGAAACAGGCGGCCCGCCAGCCGATTTCCGCCTCCATGACGGCGGTGACCGGCCAGCAAATGGTGCTGGCGAACCCGGCCATCAGCGTGATGCCGGTGATGGCACCCCGGGCGTCGCGGCCGTAAAGGCCGGCCAGAGTCGCAAAGGCCGCGTCATAAAGGCCCATGGACATACCGACGCCGATGACGAGCCAGGCGACGAACAGACCGAGGGTATTCTCGGCCAGGCCGAGCATCCCCAGACCGACGGCGAACACGAGGTTCGCCGCCCACAGAAGGTCACGCCCACCCAGTTTGTCGATCCGGCGCCCGACGATCGGGCCAAGCAGCGCAGACAGGATCAAGGCCGCGGAAAAGGCGCCATAGACCAGTCCCGTTGTGACGCCGATCTCCGCCGCCATGGGGCCAGCCAGGATCGCGGGCAGGTAATAGGTCGATCCCCAGCCGAGCGTCTGCCCGGCGCCGACGGCGATGATGACGGCTCTGCGGCTGGTCGCCATGATCCCGCCAGCCCTTAGGCGCCTGCGGCCGTGCCGGGGCCGCACCCACAGCCCTCCTCGCCGGCGGCCTTGGCGTCCATGTCGCGGACGCAGCAGGCGTCGACGTCTTCGGGTGCCGGACCGCCGCAGCAGGAGGATTCCTCGGCCACGCCCGGCAGGCTGCATACGCCCGTTTCCGGCAGGTCCAGTTCGACGCGGTGCGCCGCTTCATGGTCGCCGGCGAGCGACGCGGCGATGGAGCGGACCTGTTCGTAGCCGGTGGTCATCAAGAATGTCGGCGCGCGGCCGTAGGACTTCATCCCGGCGATGAAGAAATCGGGTTCGGGGTGGCTCAGTTCGCGCACGCCGTGGGGGCGCACGGTGCCGCAGCTGTGAAGGTTGGGGTCGATCAGCGGCGCCAGATCGGTGACGGCCTCAAGCCAGGGATCGAGGCCCAGACGCACCTCGCGCAGCATGTCGAGCTGCGGGCGGAAGCCGGTGGCGACGACGATGCGGTCGACCTGTTGCCGCGCGTCGGCGCCGTTAAGGTCGCCGACGACGTCAAGGCCGTCCCCGTTGCGCGACACGGCGCGCACGGAAAAGGGGCGGAGCAATGTCAGGCGGCCCGAGTCCACGGCTGCGCGCGTTCGAACACCCAGGTCACCCCGGGCCGGCAGAGCGTCGACGGCGCCGCCGCCGAACAACATGTCGCCGGTATCGCGGCGCACGGCCCAGAGGATCTCCGTCCCGGGTTCGGCATCCATCAGATCCAACAGATCGAGCAGCACGTTGAAGGCCGAATGGCCACTGCCGACCACCAACGTGCGCCTGCCGGCATAATCGGCGCGGGCGCGGTCCAGCACATCGGGAATGCCGTAGGTGATACGGTCGGCGCAATCGGCTTCGCCGGGTACGGGCAGGCCGCCGGCCCCCATGGGATTCGGCGCGGTCCAGGTGCCGGAAGCATCGATCACCGCGGTGGCGTCAAGGGAGGTGCCGTCGGCGAGCCGGATTTCGAACGGCCGCTCGGCGCGCCCTTCGGAACGGACCTTGTCCATGCCCTTGCGGCCAAGGGCGGTGACCCTGGCATCGAGGTGCAGATGGGGGCGGATCGCCATGTGGGTGGCGAGCGGCGCCAGGTAGCGGTCGATGATCTCGCTGCCCGTGGGCAGGGCGTCGGGATCGGGCGCTTGCCATCCTGCGTCTTCCAGCAGGCTGCGGGCGGCCTTGTCGATGTTGTAGCGCCATGGCGAAAATAGGCGCACGTGACCCCATTGGCGCATGGCGGCACCCGGTTCGACGCCGGCTTCCAGAATGATGAAGGGCAGGCCGTATTCGTGGAGGTGCGCGGCGGCGGCGAGGCCGACCGGGCCGGCGCCGATGATCGCGACGGGAAGTTTTGACCGAGGTGAAGAAGCGGGCATGACGAGGGTCCTTGTCTGACGTTCCATGCATTGATGGGTGATATAAAAGGATCAAAAAAGATCAGCAGCAGTCCTCGGCCCGGCAGATCCCTTCGCTGTTGGCGGAAACGCAGGCGCCGACCTCGGCCCAGGCTTTTACCGCGACTTGGAATGCGGTCTGTCCCTTGTCGGTGATCGTGTAGATCTTCCGCATGCGTCCGCTCACGACCTCCTCGCGGACGGTGACATAGCCGCCCTTCTCGAACTCCTTCAGGACCGGGTAGAGGGCGCCCGGAGTCGGCGAGCAGCAGCCCTGTGTCGTATCTTCCACGGCTTTGGATATCTCGTAGCCGTGCATGGGGCGCCGATTGAGGACGCAGAGGATGAAGAACTTCGACAGGCTCATCTTGATCAGCCCGTTCCAATAGACGGGATCGGTGTAGTCGATCTCTGGCGGCGGGACGGGGGCTAATCGGGGCATGGCTCTACCGGGACAGTGAATGAACAAGGGTATTACGATGGGCAATATATTGGCCATCAATATATACGTCAATGCTCTTGTGATCCCGTCTGCGGCCCGCTTTGGGAACGTGCTTGGGCCACGCCACCTTTAACCGGATCCTCCACACGGATTGTTTGAGAAGCTGTTCATCAGCTTACCCCGAACGTTGGACCGGTCTGGTGTCGACGGCCTGCACGACCTGCATATTTGGTCGCTAAATGCGGCCTCGGCGGTGTCTTTTGCAGCCATGGATTTGTCTCATCTGCGCTCCCCCGCGGGTCTCTACGATGAGCCAAAAATCCTCCGTTATGCAAACCCCTCAATCTGCCCTATGGGCGCTGACGTCAGACAGGCCGTTTAACATGTATTTGACATCCATGAAAACGAAAGCTATTTAACATGTGTGAATAAAACATCTTTATGGAGGTATCTATGAATTTCCTGCGTAATAACGCACGCCGTGCCTGGGTCCTTGGGTTGGCCGCGGCCTGGCTGTTTTCGCCGATCACCGCGCCCGCCGCCGCCAAGACGGTGAAGGTCGACATCCCCGTCATCGAAAAAGAACTGCCGATCGACAACAAGGGCACGACGCAACGCATGTGGACCTTCGGCGGTACCGTGCCCGGCCCGCTGGTCCGCGTGACGGAAGGCGACGAGATCGATTTCACGCTCCTCAATCAGAAGACCAACAAGAACAGCCATTCCATGGATTTCCACGCCGCGGTCGTCGATGTCCTGGATGAGTTCTTGGAAGTCCGTCCCGGCGACACCAAGCAGTTTACGTTCAAGGCGAACCATCCCGGCGTCTTCATCTATCACTGCGGCGCCAGTTCCATGGCCGAGCATATTTCGCGCGGCATGTACGGCGTGATCATCGTCGATCCCAAGGAAGGCTATTCGGATGCCTATCCCAAGCCGGACCGCGAATACGTCCTGGTCCACGGCGATCTGTTCCAGGACGGCACCAGCGCCCAGGACCGGGCGATGAACAAGCAATGGGTCGGCACGCTGGTGAACGGCAAGCTGTTCCATTACGACCCGGTGCACGATCCCAACGCGGCCCTGACCCTGGAAGCGAAACCCGGCGAGCGTGTCCGCATTTTCTTCGTCAATGCGATGATCAACGAAGCGGCGGCGTTCCATCCGATCGCCGGTATCTGGGACCGGGTGTGGGACAACGGCAATCCGAAGAACCTGCGTTACAGCCTGCAAACGGCCGAAGTGCCCCCGGCCCATGCCATGACCTTCGACATCGTTCCGCCGGCCGACCGCGCGACCAATAACGCCATTGTCGACCACCGGATGAAGCACGCTCTCAACGGCGCGATCTCCGTGCTGATGAACTTCAAGGACGCGAATCCGGACAAGGGCAAAAACGGCAATCTCATTCTGCGCTGAGAACAGGAGCACTCCATGCGAAAGGTTATCGCACTCGGCGGCGCGGCCCTGATGACCGCGCTGTCCATGACCTCGGCCCCGGCGGCCGAGGCGCCGGCGAGTATCCAAAAGGACTGTGCGGTGTGCCATCAGATGTCAGGGCCGGCGAGCCCTGATCTGGCGGTGCGCCAGACCCGGAAGGGGCCGCCTCTTTTCTTCGCCGGCAACAAGTTCCGCCGGGACTGGCTGGAAGCCTGGTTGCAGAAACCCACGCGCATTCGGCCGGCGGGCGACTTCGCCCCCGACCATGCCGCCAAGGGGCCGGAGGGGGATGCCGTTGAGGCGGCGTCCCTGTCCGACCACCCGGCGGTCGATGCGCCGGCGGCGAAGCAGATCGCGGACTACCTGATGACCCTGACACCGAATACGGCCCTCTTGGCGAAAGAGGACTACACCCCCGGCCGCGTGTCGGCCCGGATCGGAGCCATGGACTTCGTCAAGTTCAAGGGCTGCAGCGGCTGTCACAAGGATACGCCCAAGTACGGGGGCTTTTCCGGCCCCGAGCTCCATACCGCGTGGCAGCGTCTCCAGCCGCCGTTCATCGTGTCCTACATCCGCGACCCGGCGGCTTGGGAACCTCGGACTCTGATGCCGAACAAGCATCTGAACACGGCCGGGATTCACAAGCTGGCCAATTACCTGCGGACCATCGGCGAAAAACCGGAGAAGGCGAAATGAACAAGCTTTTCATACTGGCTGTCTTTTTGTGCGGATCGATCCTCTATCCGCGGCCGGCGCCGGCCGCCGACGCGGCGCAGGGCAAAACCCTTTACCGGGTCTACTGTACCCAGTGCCACGGCCTGTCCGGCGACGGAAAGGGCATCAACGCCCCCCAGCTTTCAGTCCAACCACGCAATCACCGGGACCGGGCGGAAATGTCGGCCCGCACCGACGACGACCTGTTCAAGGCCATCAAGGAAGGCGGTCAGGCGGTCAACAAGTCGATCCTGATGCCCAACTGGGACGGCAACATGACCGATGCCGAAATCCACGACGTGGTCGCCTACCTGCGTGCGCTTTGCTGCGCCGGCGCCAAATAGGAGAACGTGACATGCAAAGATTAGGAGTGCTCATCCTTGCCTTGGCGCTGGGGGGGCTGTTGCCCGCCGGGGCCTGGGCCGAGGCCCGCCATTTCGACATGACGATCGAGGAAGTATCCATCGATGTCCCCCCGGGCCTGAAATACAAGGTCTGGGCCTACAACGGGCAAGTCCCGGGCCCGCTGCTGCGGGTGAAGGAAGGGGACGACGTCGAGGTCACGGTGACCAACAACACAACCCTCAGTCATACCATTCACTGGCACGGCATGTACCAGACCAACAGTTGGCGCAGCGACGGTGTGCCCAATGTGACGCAGAAGGCGGTCGAGCCGGGCGAAAGCTTCACCTATCGCTTCGTCGCCGACAAGGTGGGCACCCTTTGGTACCACTGCCACGTCAACGTTCCCGAACACGTGGGCCTGCGGGCCATGTGGGGCCCCTTCATCATCGATCCGAAGGAGCCGATCCCCATCGAAAAGGAAGTCACCAAGGACGCTATCCTGATGTTCTCCGGCTGGAACCCGGAGGTCGCGCAGGAATACGGGAAGGGGGGGCATCCGGGCGAGCCGATCACGTATTTCTCGATCAACGGAAAATCCTTCCCGACGACGCAGCCGCTCAGGGTCAAGAAGGGCGACGTCCTGCGTCTGCGCCTGATCGCCGCCACGCTTGATGTCGCGTTCCACCCGCATGGCCATGACATGCTGGTCACCCATAAGGACGGCCTGCCGTTGGCTTCGCCCTATGAGGCAGACGTCATTCACCTGAGCCCAGGGGAGCGTTACGACGTCATCATGCGCATGAATAACCCCGGGCGTTGGATCGCCCATGACCATATCGAGCACCATACCTCCAACAACGGCAAGGCACCGGGCGGGTCTGTCCTGGTCATCGAGTACGAAGGCATCAAAACCGACGACTGGTACGTCTGGAAGGACAAGGCCTACGACGCCGATTTCTATTATTCGGAAAGCATGACCAAGGGGCTGGGGATCCATGACGTTCCCGAACATGAGGGCACATTCCCGGAGCTTCGCCGCTGACCGCTTTTGATCCACGGTGTCTCCCCAGCCGAACGGCGGCACCGGGTGCGAGAGCGCCCGGCGCCGCCCTAGGCGTTCCCGCTCCGGCGGAGGGCGGGTGTTGCGAGTGGCGGCATCCTCTTGCGTGATCTATAATCCGGCGCATGCATTTAAGCCGCCATTCAGATTATTCCCTGCGCGTTCTTTTGTATCTTGCGGCGCGTCCCGACGAGCGGGGCACGCTGTCCAAGATCGCCGCCTATTTCAACATTTCGCACGAACATCTGCGCAAGGTCGTTCACGAATTGGGCAAGGCCGGCTTCATCAATACCTTTCAGGGCAAGGGCGGCGGCATGGAGCTTGCCCGCCCGCCGGATCAGATCAATGTCGGCGACGTTATGGCGCGGCTTGAGGGGACAACCCCCTTGATCGACTGCGCGGCCATCGAATGCCGGTTGTCGCCGTTCTGCTCTCTCAGCAATGCCCTTGCCGAGGCGCAGAAGGCATTCTTCGAAAGCCTCGGGCGGCACACGCTGGCGGATCTCATCTCCAGCAAGGACATGATTCGAAAGCTGATTGCGGTGGAGTGACGACGCGCCGCCGGGGCGTCAGGCGGCTTCCGCGGCGACCCGGCGAATGCCTTCAAGCGCCGGTTCCAGCAGGCGCCGGTCCGCGTCGCTGGAATAGACCAGGTAGGCGGGCAACGGAAAGGTCGGCGCATCGGGCAGCCGGTGCAGCTGCCCATCCTGCAGGTAAGGCTGTACCAGGCGGATCGGAAAGTACCCGGACCCGCCGTATTGCAACACATGCTGCAGGCCGAGCCAGCCGATGTTGGCGGTGATCCCGGCCCCCACGAATTCGGGGAACCGCGCATTGTGCTTGGCATAGAATTCGGGCCCCCAGTCGACATAGACATAATCGGCATCCGGTTCCGCCCGCGCCGTCGGCCGGCTCGAAACCATGACCAGGCTTTCCTCCATCAGGGCCTCGACGGTCAGGCCCGGGCGGCTTTGCGGCGTGTACATGACGCCGATGTCGAGGCGGCCTTCGATCAGGCCCTGCATAAGCTCGGCCTCGAACCCGATCTCCGCGCGGACCGAAACGTCGGGGGCGCTTTCGCGCATCAACGGCAGCCAGCGGAGCAACAGGCGTTCCCACAGCCCGAACCGCCCCCCCACCGTGAGCGCAGCCCGGTAGCCCCGCGAGATGCCGACGTCCTGGCGGGCGTGTTCGACCGTGCGCACAAGCACGACCGCGTGTTTCTGGAACTGATGCCCGGCCGGGGTCAGGGCCGTCCCGGCCTTGTTGCGCACGAACAGCTTGCAGCCCAGCTGTTCTTCCAGGGAATGGATGCGGGCACTGACCGTCGACTGGGTGACGTGCAGGCGGTCCGCCGCGCCGATGAAATTGCCGGCGTCGATCACGGTCAGAAAGGTGCGGGCGAGTTCGGTATCCACGGAGGGCTCCTTGACCATGTGGTCAAAATTATATCGACACTATCGATTTAATCGGCAAAATTTAATCGTTTGCAAGATATAAAAGTCAAGTCGTACCCTTTTCAGGTCACCCCGCAGAGATGTGCAGGTGCCGCTTCCGGGTAGGAAGCGCGCCTTAGACCGAAGGAAACGACCGTATGCAGCTTACCCATGCCAGCCTTCCTTACGCCTATGACGCGTTGGAGCCGCATATGTCGCGCGCGACCCTTGAAGCCCACCACGGGCGGCATCACCGCGCCTATGTGGACAAGGCCAAGGTCCTGGCCAAGGAAATCCGCATGGACGACATGCCGCTGGAACAGATCATTCAGCAGGCCGCCAAAAATGCCCATCAGCGGGACCTTCTGAACAACGCGGCGCAGGCGTGGAACCATGCGTTCTTTTGGCGCTGCCTGCGCCCGGACGGCGGGGGCAGGCCCGATGGCGATCTGGCGAAACGCATCGACGCGACGTTCGGCAGCTATGACGAATTTGTCGATGTGTTCACCCGCACCGTCCTGGGCGTGTTCGGCAGCGGCTGGGTCTGGCTGGTCATCGACGGCCCCGGGCTGGCGGTCATGCACACGCCCAACGGCGAGACGCCGATCATGCACGGGCTTTCGCCGCTGCTGACAATCGACGTTTGGGAACACGCCTATTACCTGGATTACCAGAACCGGCGGCCCGATTACGTGGCCGCGGTCATGGGCCACCTCATCAACTGGGACTTCGCGGCGCAGAATTTGGCGCGGCCGCGCTTGGCGGCAAGCGCCGCCGGTCCTCAGATATGGAACAGCGCGGGGGGTTGAAGATGGTGCCGTCGGACATCCGGTTCTGGTTCGGCTATTTCTTCATCGGCCCGCCCGCGCCGGGAAAGCTGCATCGCATGCTGGGCCTGGGGGCCCGTCCCCGCGAGGCATCGAACAACGACCATCGCTGCGAGGTCATTCCCTTCCCCGGTGCTGATCATGTGACGCCGCGGCCCGTCGAGGTTCCCCGCCCGGTCTGGGACCGCGCCCGCCGGAATGCCGAAATGATCTGGAGCCACCCGAAGACGCAGGGGGCTTTCGTCGTCCAGCGGCTGGTCGCGATCACCCTTGCGGTCACCCTGGCGTCTCTGTTCGAACGGATATGTGAGTAGGGCCATGGACGGAATGATGATGAAATCGACACTCTGCGCGCTGCTCGGCTGCCGCTACCCGGTGCTTCAGGCGGGGATGGGCGGTGTCGCGCGGGCGGACCTGGTCGGTGCGGTGACCCGTGCCGGCGGCTACGGTTTCCTCGGCATGGTGCGCGAAAGCCCGGATTTGATCCGCCAACAGATCGAGGCCGTGCGGAACGGCACGGACCGGCCGTTCGGGGTCAACCTGATCCCTGCCGCGACCGATTCCCAATTGCTCGATGACGAACTGGCGGCCTGCTTCGATGCCGGCGTGCATTCGATCTGCCTGTTCTGGGATGTTTATCCGGACATTATCAAGCGGGCCAAGGACCATGGCTGCCTGGTGTTCCATCAGGTCGGCACGGTCGAGGACGCGCGCCTGGCCGAACAGGCCGGCGCCGACGTGATCATCGCGCAAGGGGAGGAGGCCGGCGGGCATGTCCACGGCACGACATCGTCGCTGGTTCTGGTTCCCCAGGTCGTGCGGGCGGTATCCGTTCCGGTGGTTGCCTCGGGCGGGTTCGCTTCGGGACGGTCTCTGGTCGCGGCACTGGCGCTGGGCGCGGCAGGGATCCACTGCGGCACGGCGTTTCTGGCGACCGAGGAATCCTTTGCCCATGCCTATCATAAGGAACGGGTCGTCGGCGCGCGTTCGGAAGACACTCTGCGCACCGACCTGTTCGCCATCAATTGGCCCGTCGGGGCGTCGGTGCGGGTCATCGGCAACAGTCTAACGGCCAAGGCCGGCACCGCACGTTTCGGCCATGATCCTTATTTGCGAAAGCGCGAACCCATCGCCCTGGAGGACGATCGGCCGATCTATCGCTACAGCACGGATTCTCCCCTGCGCAACATGCGGGGTGAGCTTGAACAGCTGGCCCTGTTCGCGGGGCAGGTGGCGGGCGAAATCGACGACATTCCCACCGCTGCGGTGCGGATTGAGAGGATCATGGCCGAGGCGGCCGGGATCGTCGCCGCCCTGTCGGGTCGTTTCGAGGAGGTTGAGTAAATGGAATGGCGTGAGGTCAACAAGTGGCGGCGGGAAACGCGGAATGAAATTCTTGTCGCCAGGCTGGCGCGGCCGTTGGCGGTCCGCAAGGCCACCCGGGACAAGATCGTGGCGCATCTCAGCCGTGAAATGCCCTGGCTCGGCCGGGACGGGTTCGGTTTTTACTGGCCGTTCCGGGGCGAACTGGACCTGCGTGATTTTGCCGCCGCGGCGACGTCCGGGGGCGGGGCGATGGCCTTGCCGGTGGTCGTGAAGGAAAAGCAGCCGGTCGAATTTTGGGAATGGCAGCCGGAGACCAAGATGGTCCCGGGGGTGTGGAGCATCCCGGTTCCGGCTTCGCGCAAGCGGGTTCAACCGCCCGCGTTGCTGATTCCGTTGTTGGGGTTTGACGATGCCGGGTACCGGCTTGGCTACGGTGGCGGGTATTATGACCGGACCCTGGCCGCCTCGACCGAAAAACCCCTGGCCATCGGCATTGGTTATGCCGTCGATCACCTGCCCACCATCCACCCACAGCCGCATGACATTCCCATGGACGCGATTGTCACGGAAGAGGGTGTGCGGTGGATCTCGGCGCGAAACCCGCTTGCGGCGGGGGGGCTGAGTGCCGGCGATGCGGGAGAGCCGCCCTGCATGATGAGCGATGCCGATCCCGCCTATATGGGCTATCTCACGGATGAGGAGACGGCCGCGTTTCTCAATGAACTTCTGGAAGGGGAGCGGGCCGGGGCGCGCGGCGTTATCGAGATGGCGCGGGCAACCCCGGATCTGGAACTTCGTGTGGCGCTATCCGCAGTGGCCCAGGACGAGGCCCGGTACTGCGCCATGCTGTCCCGCCATATCGAACGCCTGGGCGGTCAGCCCAGTATCGAAACCGGCGCGTTCCTGGACAAACTGCGGGACACCGGGGAACAACAGGCCAAGATCGAATTGTTGAACAAGGGGCAGTCCTGGGTCGCGCGGCGGCTGGTTGAGTTCCTGCCGAAAATCGCCGACCCCGATCTGTATGACGATTTGTGTGAAATGCGCGAGGTCCATGACCGCAACGTCGCGCGCTGCGCGCGATTCACCAAACTGCCGGCCTGACGGCTGGTTCATGAACCACGGGGACGGCGGCCTTCCACGGCATCCGCATCCCCGCAGCAGATCCCCGGACGGCCTGCCTGCCGCCCGGGGATCGTTCCGCCGATTGTGTTTTTCCTTTAGATGCTGCAAAATTTCCGACACTGTTCCGGCCCCATCCCGGAACCTGCGGGAGGCCCATGATCCAGACGACGGCAAAGAAGGCGGCCGGATGGCTTGGCGAGATGTCGGGTGCGGTCGCCGATTTCGGCACCTTCCTGCCGCTGGTCATCGGCGTCCTGGCCGTGCGGGGATTCGACGGCACGGGCGTGCTGACCGGCTTTGGTTTGTTTGCCTTGGCGGTGGCCCTGGTCTACCGGCGGCCCATTCCCATTCAGCCCATGAAGGCCGTGGCGGCGCTGATCATCGTCGGCGCGGTGACCCCGGCCCAGGCCATGGCGAGCGGCCTGATCATCGGCGGGGTGCTGGCGGCCCTGGCCGCGACCGGCATCATTACGCGCATCGCGCGGTTGGTTCCCAATTCGGTCATCATGGGGGTGCAGTTGGGGGTCGGGGCGCAGCTGGCGCTGCTCGGATTTCAACATGTGGCGGACGAGCCTCTGTTCGGTGGTGCGGCGCTCGCCCTGCTGTTGCTGCTGTTTCTCACGCCCTACCGGCATCTGGGATCGCTGGTCGTCGTGGTGACGGCGGCGGCGGCCTTTCTGATGACCGGCGGCACGGGGTTGACGCTGGGCGGGCCGGGGCTGCATTTTTCGCTGCCGACATTCCCGACTTTGGCGGATTTTCAGGCGGCGCTGACGACCACGGCCCTGCCGCAGCTGGCGCTGACCCTGTCCAACGCGGTTCTCGCGACCTCGGCCATTGCCGCCGAATACTTTCCCGATGATGCCAAGGAACGCACCAGCCCCCGGCGTCTGGCCCTGTCGACGGGAATTCTGAATGTCGTGCTGGCGCCGTTCGGCGCCCTGCCCATGTGTCACGGGTCGGGCGGGCTGATCGCGCAGTACCGTTTCGGCGCGCGGACCTGGGTGGCGCCTGCCCTGTTCGGGTTGTTCTGTCTGGCGTTGGGTATCGGCTTCGGGCCGCAGGCACGCGATGTGCTGATGCTGGTCCCGGTCGGCGCCGTGGGGGCGATCCTGGCCGTGGCGGGGACGGAAATGGCCCTCAACCGCCGGGTTCTCGGCGTCAAGCCGAGTTGCCGTGTGGTCATCTTGCTGACCGGCGTCGTCTGCGTCGGCGTCAACATGGCCGTGGGCCTGGTCGTCGGTCTGGCGGCGGAAGCCCTGCGCGGCGCCTACTACCGCCGCCGCGGCGAAACCTCGGGCACTTGAACGCCTAGACCCCCAACATCACATCCGACGCCTTGATGATGACCGTCACTTCCTTGCCGGCGGCAAGGCCCCGGCTTCTGACCTGTCTCCGGGGCATTTACAGGCTTTCATAAAATTGCATAATTATGCAAATATTACGGAATGAGAGATGCCGGATTATCGGGTCGGAGGATCAAGCCCATGCGAATCGCCGTTTTTGTTGCCTGCTTGTTGATGTCCGGAGGGGCCATGGCCGATACCGTGAAACTACATGCGGCGGGCAGCCTGAAGGCCGCCCTCACGCAGATTGCCCGTGATTTCGAGACGACATCGGGCCATAGGGTCAAAACGGCGTTTGGGCCGTCGGGCCTGCTGCGTCAACGCATCGAAAAGGGTGAGCCGGCAGAAGTCTTCGCCTCGGCCAACATGAAGCATCCAAAAACTCTGGAGAAAGCGGGCAAGGCCGGGCCGGTGCGTATGTTCGCGCGCAACAAGCTCTGCGCCATCGCCCAGCCTGGCGTGGCGATGGCGGCGGACACGCTGTTGGACGTGCTGCTTGATCCCAAGGTCACGGTCGGTACCTCGACGCCCAAGGCCGATCCCTCGGGCGACTATGCCTGGCGGCTGTTCGCCAAGGCGGAAAAGGTCAGGCCGGGGGCGGAAAAGACGCTCGACGCCAAGGCGCTGAAGCTGACCGGCGGGCCGACCTCGCAAAAAGCGCCCAAGGGTCGCAACCAATACGGCTGGGTCATGGAAAACAAGCGCGCCGACGTATTCTTGACCTATTGCACCAACGCGGTGCTGGCGCAGAAAGAGGTTCCGGGTCTACAGATTGTCACTGTGCCGGACGCCCTTTCCGTCGGCGCCGATTACGGCATTACCCTGATCACGGGCTCGCCCAAGGCGGCGACGCAGCTGGCCGATTATATCCTGGGCCCCGACGGCCAGAAGGTGCTGGCCCGCTTTGGGTTCGACGCTCCGGAAAAATAGGGCCAGGGTGGATATCGTGCGAATCGTTTGGATGCGGCCGGTGCTAATTGGGATAAGATATCGCCGAAAACCTGATGCCGGTGGTTCCTGCGGACGCCTTACTATCCGATTTGCGTAATCGATATCCGGTTTGCGCGGCAAAAGATCGCCCGCCGCCTATTCGCGCTTTTGATCCTCGGGTTTCTCCCTCTTAATCCCGAATAACAAGCAGCAAATGACAAGCGCGAAAGGGGGCGCGCGGCAGTTGATGGCGGTTTGGCAGCATAAAACTGCCCTTGATCATAAAACAGAGTGCTTTGTGTCTTGGGTGTCCGAGCGTATATGAAGTATTCCATCGATTCCTCATAAAAATGCATTGCATTGTATTCGCATGAAGGGTCGGAGGGGGGGAGTTTGAAGATATTTAAGGCAGCGTTTCGTCTTTTTACTCTCTCGATATTTTTATACACTTTCAGAGCGATTCGCTTTGTAATCGGGGTCATGAAAAAACTCGGCCTGCAACAGGCCGTAGCGGGGGTATCAGTGAATAACGGATTTGTGTTTGGTGTTCGGCGGAGTAGCCTGCCGATTGTGGCGTTGGCTGCTTTTCTTGGTGGGTGCCAAACCCTAAATTTCGATACGGCAATGGCGCCATCCGACACCGGCGACGGGTCGTCTGTGTCGGCGCAAATGTCTCAACCGCGAGAGGTCACGGTCCTGATTCGGGAGGGTGAGCAGGCCCTGCGGGACAAGGATCTGGACAAGGCGCAACGCCTGTTCAGCGGCGCCCTCAAGCTGGATATCACCAACGCGGATCTGCAGTTTCTCAATGGTCTCGCCTATCACCTGATCGGCATTTCCAAGGATCGCTCCAAGCTTGAACTGGCCGAACAGGGGCTGCTGCTCGCCCTCAAGTTCGACCCCAGCCATCTCGCGGCGCGCTATCAGTTGGGCCTGCTTTACATGGATCAACGCCGCTACGCGCTGGCTCAGGGGCACCTTGCCGCCGTTGCCCTGCACCGACCGAGCGATGCTGCTCTGCTGTACAATCTGGCAGCCAGTTCCTATTACAGCCACGACCCGCAGATGGCCGAGGCGGCCCTGAATCAATTGGCCAAGGTCGCGCCGGAATCGACGGCCGACCCTGACATCTTGTGGGCCCAGGCCCTGGTCAAGGCGGCGCTCAACGACAACGAGGCCGCGAAGGGTTATCTCAATTCCTTCCGCGACAAGGATGCGTCCGAAGGGCAGGTCAAACAGCTTGAACGGCGGCTTCACTCCTGGCGCGGGTTCTACGAACACGACGCCAAGGTCATCCCGGCCCAATTCGGCCAGCAGAACCCCTATGGTGCGCCGTCCGGTCAGAGCAATCCCTACGGGGCGCCGGCCAATCCATACGGCAGCGCCCCCGCGGCTCCCTTTGGCTCGGATTCCGGGGCGGGTATCGCGCCGGGCGCCGCCACGGGGGGGCTGCAGAATGGAAACAGCATGGTCGTCGTCGATGTCGTCATCATCGGCACCCAGGAAGACGTGCGCGAAACCCGGGGCATCAACCTTCTGAACGGGCTGCAGCTTCAGTTCGGCAACCCGACGACGGGCGCCTACGGCTTCGGATGGTCGCGCAACAACATCAACGACAAGATCGACAGCGGTCTCGACGAGAACACGCGGACGATCACCAATCAGATCGGCATT
>CAXAVJ010000050.1:0-24606 GCA_963972065.1 uncultured Rhodospirillaceae bacterium | reverse complement strand
CCATCGTGCAGGTCGCCAAGAACCTGTCCGACTCGGGCGAAATCGTCATCGCCACTGGCGACGAAGAAGGCGAACTGGTGTTCTAGAGCGCTGAAAAACAATGATAATGAAGGCAGAAATAGTGGGCGAAACCCCTTACAAGAAGTTCATGTTCGATACCGACTTCGACGAATTGGCGGAGCGGCGCGAGAAGGCTCGTGCCAAGGCTGCCGCCGAGGCCGCCATGCGCGAAGCCGGCGAGCCCGAGCCGGAGCCCGAGCCAGAGCCGGAGGCCCCCACCTATTCCGAGGACGACCTGGCCCGCGCCCGCGAGGAAGGCCTTGCCGAAGGCAAGCGGCTGGGCACGGAGGAAGCGTCATCGACGCTCGACAAACAGGTCGCCGACACCCTGAATACGATCGTGCAGCAGACGCAATCCCTGTTCGAGGCCCAGGCTGAAGCGAACGAAAATCTGACGCATCACGCCATATCCATCGCAGCGGCGCTGGTCCGCAAGCTGTTTCCCACCTTGAATCAGCAGACCGCCCAGGACCAGGTGCAATCCATGCTCGAGACGGTGCTCGGCCAGTTGTCCGGCGAGCCGGAAGTCATCGTCCGCGTTCCCGCGGACCTTGCAGAAGCCCTGCATGACCGCATTCAGGCCGTTTCCGAAATGTCCGGGTTCCGCGGCAATATCAAACTGCTGGGCGATCCGGCCCTGGCCATCGGCGATTGCCGGCTGGAATGGTCGTCCGGTGGCGTGATGCGCAGCGCCAGCGACTTGGCCCGCGAACTCGACGACATCATCGCCCGCAACTTGAAGACCCCGACAACGCCCGAGGCCGATCCGGAGCCGACAACGGACGCACCGCAGGCGCCGGCATCTCCGGCCGCCGAGCTTGAAACCGCCCAACCGGCGGAAACGACCGCCGACGTCGCCCCGGAACCTGTCGATGACATCGCCGCCGATGCCGGCGCGGACAACGGTCAGACCGCCGAACCGGCGATCGAGGCCGCGGAGACATTACCCGAGGCCGCGGAAACGACGACGCCCCCCAGGGCCGAGCCCGCCCCCTCCCCTTCCGACGCAGCCGCGGACCGCCCGCCGCCGGTCCCGTCAGAGGAGATCATGGCGGAAATCGAGGCTAAGGCCCCCGCCGCCCCGATCAACGAAGAACACCCCCATGCCCCCGTCCCGTCGGAAGACCTGATCGCCGACGCCCCCCTCGAAGGCATGCAGGACGACACACCTCCATCAAGCGAAGACGCGGCGCCGGAACCGAAACGGATCGGCGGCGCGGATTTGGAACTCGAAGACGATCTGAAGGACTAGGAGAGAACCATGGCCGAAGACGATTTTGAACTGGGCGAATTCGTGTCCAACGGCGGTGACGGCGGCGGTGGCGCCGACGGCGCCGGCTCCGCACCGTCGACAAGCCCCTCGGGCCTGCCGGAAGTCACCGACCTGCCCAAAAGTGCACGTGACCTGGAAGCGGTCTACGATATCCCGGTGACGGTTTCCGCCGTTCTCGGCAAGGCAACCATGCAGGTCAGCCAACTTTTGCGCCTTGGACGCGGTGCCGTCATCGAGCTCGACCGAAAGGTCGGTGAAGCCATCGACATCTACGTCAACAATCGGCTGGTTGCGCGCGGCGAAGTAGTCGTCGTCGAAGACCGTCTGGGCGTGACCATGACGGAAATCATTAAGACCGACCGCTAACACGGACCGGCCAGGAGAGACGACCGAAGATGGCGGAAGCAACACCCAACGCCGGCGGCCCGCTGCGCAACAGGACTACCGTGGACATCGCCACGGTGCTGGGTCTTGCCGTGGGTTTCGGGCTGCTTGCCGCGGCGATCGTGCTGGGCGGATCGCCGGGATCCTTTATCAACATCCCCTCGATCCTGATCGTCATCGGCGGCACCTTCGCCATCACCACCGCGAGCTTTTCGCTAAACGAAATGCTTCGCACCGCCCGGGTCGCACTCAAAATTTTCATCCAGATCAACCGCAATCCGACACGTGCCGCGTTCCAGACTCTGCAATTGGCCGAATTGGCGCGCAAGCAGGGTGTCCTGGCGCTGCAGAACGTGATGGGCGCCATTCAGGCGGAACCGGTCCTGCACAAAGGAATCGGCATGGTCGTCGACGGCACTCCCGGCGAAGAAGTCGAAGCCATCCTGCGCCGCGACATGCAGGCCATGTTCCAACGCCATCAGAAAAGCATCAACGTGCTGCGCCGCATGGCCGAACTGGCGCCGGCCATGGGCCTGATCGGCACCCTGATCGGTCTGGTCCAGATGCTGGGAAACTTGTCGGACCCGGGCACCATCGGCCCGAGCATGGCGGTGGCCCTGTTGACGACCTTTTACGGCGCAGTGCTGGCCAACATGGTGTTCACGCCGATGGCCAACAAACTGGAACGGAATTCCGCCGATGAAGCCATGGTGAACCAGGTCTATGTCCTGTCCACCGGCTCGATCGGACGTCAGGAAAACCCCCGGCGCCTGGAAATGCTGCTGAACAGCATCCTGCCGCCGGAAAAACGGGTCTCCTATTTCGACTAAGCCCGAAGATGGGCCCAGAACATGAATGAACGATACGACATGAATGATATGCGGATCAAAGTAGGGACAGAACGGTCATGAGGTTATTGATTATCGGCACGCTCGGCGGGCAAATCGGCGCCGCAAGCCAGATCGCGATGCAGAAGGGAGCCAAGGTTCAGCAGGCCGAAACGGTCGATCGGGCCCTTGATCAGTTGCGCGCGGGACAAGGTGCGGACCTTATCATGATCGACGTGCACGCCGACATCGCGCGCTTGGTCTCCTCGCTGGAAAGCGAGCGCATCGCCCTTCCCGTTATCGCCTGTGGCGTCGGCAACGATAGCCAGGCCGCCGTCCGCGCCATCAAGGCCGGCGCCAAGGAATACATCCCCCTGCCGCCGGATGCGGAACTGATCGCCGCCGTCCTGCATGCCGTGTCGGAAGAACCCAGCACCATCGTCTACAACGACCCGGGTATGGCCGACGTCATCAAGATGGCCGACCAGATCGCCCCGTCGGAAGCCAGTGTCCTGATTACCGGCGCATCCGGCACCGGCAAGGAGATGATGGCCCGCCACCTGCATGCCAAAAGCCGCCGCAAGGATAAGGCCTTCGTCGCCGTCAACTGCGCGGCGATCCCGGAAAACCTTCTGGAATCGGAACTGTTCGGACACGAAAAAGGTGCCTTCACCGGCGCCGTGTCGCGCCGCATAGGAAAGTTCGAGGAAGCGGACGGCGGCACTCTGTTGCTCGACGAAGTCTCGGAAATGGACCCGCGCCTCCAGGCCAAGCTGCTGCGCGCCCTGCAGGAACGCGAAATCGACCGGGTCGGCGGTGCCAAGCCGGTAAAGGTCGATGTCCGCATCATCGCCACATCCAACCGCAACCTGCAGGACGAGGTCGCCAAGGGCACCTTCCGCGAGGATCTGTACTTCCGCCTCAACGTGGTCAACCTGGTGATGCCGTCGCTTGCCCGGCGGGAACAGGACATCCCCCTCTTGGCCCGTCATTTCGTGAAAAAGTATTCGGAAGCCAACCATATCGACGAGCGGCCGATTTCCGAAGGTGCCATGAGCCGACTTAAGGCCCATAGCTGGCCCGGCAACGTGCGCGAGTTGGAAAACGCCATCCACCGTGCCGTGATTCTGGCGACCGGATCGGAAATCGGGCCGGAGACCATCATGGTGTCGGGCTCCCAGGGGGCGTCGGCCACCGGAATTTCCGACGCGGACATGGAAACCGCGGCCCTGGTCGGACGCACCGTCGCCGACGTGGAACGCGACCTGATCATCGACACCCTGCATCACTGTCTGGGCAACCGCACGCATGCGGCCAACATCTTGGGCATTTCCATCCGCACGCTGCGCAACAAGCTGCGCCAGTACAGCCAGGAAGGATTTTCCGTGCCGCAACCGGGCGAAGCCGGCGCGGCGCCGGCCCCGTCCTGATCCGGGACGTGAAACGGACCGACCAAGGCATCCGATGAACGACGACAAGAAAATGCCGAAACGAATGACAACGGGAATAAACGATATGACGGCGGGGAACGGTAATGGCTGAGGCGACGCAAAGCGCCACCGCGCCCGCCCGCACGGCCACGCCGCGCGGCGCTCCACAGTCGGGGCCCGAGGAAGAAGGCGGCAACCCGTTCCAGGGTTTGGTCGATCTTCTCAAGCGTGGCGATCTGATCTTCGCGCTTGGCGTCATCGGTATCCTGGTGGTGCTGATCCTGCCCATGCCGACCTGGCTCCTGGATATGAGCCTGGCCTTTTCCATCACCTTCTCCGTGCTGATCCTGATGACGGCGCTGTTCATCGAAAAGCCGCTCGACTTCAACTCATTCCCCACAGTCCTGCTGCTGGCGACCATGATTCGCCTGGCGTTGAACCTGGCTTCGACGCGCCTGATTTTGGCCGAAGGGCACACGGGAACGGATGCTGCCGGTCAGGTCATTGAGGCCTTCGGCGGTTTCGTCATGCAGGACAACTTCGTCATCGGGATCATCGTTTTCGCGATCCTGGTGCTCGTCAACTTCATCGTTATCACCAAGGGTTCGGGCCGTATCGCCGAAGTGGCGGCGCGCTTCACCTTGGACGCCATGCCCGGCAAGCAGATGGCGATCGACGCCGACCTGTCGTCGGGCCTGATCGACGAAGACGACGCCCGGTCCCGACGCAAGGAACTGGAAGACGAAAGCACTTTCTTCGGCGCCATGGACGGCGCCTCCAAGTTCGTGCGCGGTGACGCTATCGCCGGCCTTCTGATCACCTTGATCAACGTGCTGGGCGGCATGGTGATCGGGGTTGCGCAGAACGATCTGTCGTTCGCCCAGGCCGCCGACATGTACACACGCCTGACCGTCGGCGACGGTCTTGTCAGCCAAATCCCGGCGCTGATCGTTTCGACCGCCGCCGGTATGATGGTGACAAAGGCCGGCATCACCGGCCCGACCGAAGCAACCCTGTTCCGCCAGCTCGGCGGCCAGCCGAAAACCCTCGGCATGTCCAGCTTCCTGCTGGTCGGCCTGGCGGCCATGCCCGGCATTCCAGCCTTCCCCTTCCTGCTGCTGGCCTTCGCCACGGGCGCCATGGGATTCATTGTGACGGCCCGCGACAAACGTAAAGCCGAAGAAGAGATTCAGGCGCTTGAGGATTCCACGCCGGAACCGAGCAAGGCCGCGGAAGAACCCATCGCAACGGCCTTGCGTATCGATTACCTGCGCCTGGAACTCGGTTACGGCCTGCTGTCTTTGATCAATTCGCCGCCCGAGAACGGTCAGCGCCTGACCGACCAGATCAAGGCCCTGCGCCGCCAGCTGGCATCGGAAATGGGCTTTGTCATGCCGTCCGTGCGCATCCAGGACAACATGCAGCTTCCCGCCAATACCTACGTTATCCGGGTCAAGGAAATCGAGACCGGGCGCGGTGACCTTCGTCCCAGCATGCTATTGGTCATGGACCCACGCGGCGAGGAAATCACTCTGGCCGGGGAAAAGACCATGGAGCCGACGTTCGGCCTGCCGGCCATGTGGATCGAGGATGCCAACCGCGAAGAGGCCCTGTTCCGCGGTTATACGGTGGTTGATCCGGCAACGGTGGTGACCACTCACCTGACCGAGATCATCAAGGACAACATGGACGATCTGCTGAGCTATGCGGAGACGCAGAAGCTTCTCGATGAACTCGACAAGGAGCAGCAAAAGCTGGTCGAATCCATCATCCCCAGCACGATCTCCCTGGGCGGCCTGCAACGGACTCTGCAAAACCTGTTGGCAGAACGTGTGTCGATCCGAGATCTTCCGACCATCCTGGAAGGCGTCGCCGAAGCCTGCGCCGGAACCCGCAACGTGATGATGATCACCGAACATGTGCGGGCCCGTTTGGCGCGGCAGATTTCCGATGCCAACGTGAACGACCAGGGCTTTATTCCCCTGGTGACCCTGTCGCCGCCGTGGGAACAGGCCTTCGCCGAATCGATCGTCGGCCCGGAAGACGACAAGCAGCTTTCCATGGCGCCCTCGAAGCTCCAGGAATTCATCGGCGCGCTGCGCACCAATTTCGAACGGCAGGCGATGATGGGCGAAAGCCCCGTCCTGTTGACCAGCCCGGCCATCCGGCCCTATGTGCGCTCCATCGTCGAGCGTTTCCGGCCGATGACCGTCGTGATGTCCCAGAACGAAATCCACCCCAAGGCCAAGATCAAGACCGTGGGGCAGGTGTAACGTACGGCAGAAAGCTACAGGAGAAACGATCATGCGGCTTCTCACATTCAAGGCGGCGAACCTGCGGCAGGCGATGACCCTCGTGCGGCGCGAACTGGGCGACGAGGCGACCATCGTGTCGACCCAGACCAACCCGATCCGAGGCGCGGATCGGCGCCGCCCGCCAGCAGGACGCCAGCGACCCGCGCCTGGGCCATGTCGCGATGGCACCGGAACAACGTTTCGACCAGGTCTTGGAGACCCTGTTGCTGCACGGCGTGCCGATGAATCTGGCCGACCGTCTATCCCAGGCCGCCGCCGACATGGAGCCGCGCACGCCGATCGCGGCCTTGACCGGTACCCTGGCCCTCGATTTCAACTTCGTTCCCATCGACGTGACCGCCGACAACCAGCGTCTGATCCTGGTCGGCCCGCCGGGCGCCGGCAAGACGCTGGCCCTGGTGAAACTGGCCGCGCGGGCGCTGATGGCGCGGCGCTCCGTGCAGCTTCTGACCACCGATCTTAAACGCGCCGGCGCGGTCGAACAGTTGACCGCCTTCGCCAAGGTCATGGGCCAGGAAGTCTTCATCACCGAAACCGCCGAGGAACTGGCTCAGTTCATGGCCCGCATTCCCAAGCGGACCGTGGTGCTGATCGATTCGCCGGGGGTCAACCACCGGTCCCATACGGAAATGGACGGCCTGTTCGATTTCGTCAACGCCGCCCCCGCCGAGCCGGTTCTGGTTTTGAACGCGGGCATGGACGCGCTGGAAGCCGCAGACGTGGCCATGGCGTTCGGCGCGCTTGGCATCAAACGCATGCTGGTCACCCGCACGGACGCCACCGGCCGCCTGGGCGCGATCCTGGCCGCCATGGAAAGCGCCGGACTGGCCCTTGCCGGAACCACCGGGTCGGCCGATCCCATCGACGGTTTCTTCCCGACGGGTGCGCCCGATCTCGCGGACCTGCTGTACGGCGAGGTTCTCAGCCTGAACGCGGACCTTCCCTTGCGTGAGATCGAAGACGAAGACGTGGATCTGGAAGATCTGATCGACGGCCACGAACGGATGATCAACGTCGCCCTTCCGGCCGAGGGCTGAGCCCTCCGGTCGTGGGCGGCCGCAGCACAATTTGGGGGTCGCACCAATGTCGGAAATTTCCGCACCGCCGCCGCCCCCGCCGGTGACGCCGACGGTCACCGCTTCCCTGCCGCCGCCGACAGCCATCACCCTGCCCCCGGCCCAAGCCCAGGCGCCCGTGCCGCAGGCGATCCTCGACGCCGCCCTGGGGGCGCGCTTCGACCTGCAGATCGCCACCGTGACGCCGCAGGGGCTTGCGACCCTCGAAGGAGGGGTCGGCAAATTGCAATTGCAGTTACAGACCCTGTTGAACTTGAACCCCGGCGACAAGGTGACCCTGCAATTGAACGGGCGCGGCCCGCAGCTTCAATTCATCATCGCCGCGATCAATGGTCAGAGCCCGGCCGCCGCCCTACGCGCCGCCGCCCAATCCCTCCAAGCAGGTGCCCAGGCCACGGCCGGGACGCCGGTGCTCAACCTGCCGCCCTTCGCCGAAGGCAACAGCCTGATCGCAACTCTGCTGCGCCCGGCGCCGGGCATTCCGGCACCGACCTTGCCGACCCTTCTTCCCACAACCTCGGCACCCGGCGCACTCCCTGGCCAGGGGGGCGCGACTGTTCCCGGCACGGCGGGAACGGGGGTTCCATCCCCCTTCGGTCAACCGACCGGCACCAGCGGATCGTTGCCCGGTTCTGTCCCCGGCCCCCTGGCCGCCAGCCTTTCGGGCCAGGGCCAAACCGGTATCGGACCGTCTTCGGCAGGTTCCCCTCAGACCACCCCATCCCAGACCCTGCCGGCCGGAACCCAGTTCACGGTCCAGATCACGGCCTTGCAGGCGGCCCCGCCGGGCGGCTCGGCAGCTCTGACTCAGACCCAGGGGCCGACACCGCCGCTTGCAGCTTTGGGACAGACACTAACCGGGATCGTCAGCGGCACGCAGGCCGGCGGTCAGCCTATCGTTGAAACGCCACTGGGCCCGATCGCCCTCGCCGGCGCGAACCCACCGCCCGAGGGGGGCCGCGTGGTGCTGACCGTAACCAGCGCGCCGCTGCCCCCGGCGCTGCCGGAACCGCTTCTCGACAAAGCGCAGCTGACTTTCCGCCAAGCCTTGTTCCTCGACCACCAATGGCCCGCCATGCGCGACGTGGTCGAGACCCTGGCCCAGGTCGCGCCCAACACCGCACAGCACTTGCTGCATGCGGTCCTGCCACGCCCGGACGGCAACATGACGGCGAACATACTGTTTTTTCTATCAGCCGTGCGGGGCGGTGATGCCCGTGCTTGGCTGGGCGATAATACCGTGCGGGTATTGCAGCGGGTCAACCCGGGACTGTTGGGCCGTATGCGCGAGGATATGGGACAGCTGTCACGCCTGGCGGACGAGCCGTCCACAGGCGACTGGCGCATCTTCATGATCCCTTTCCTGAACGGCGGGCAGTTGGAACAGATCCGCCTGTTCACCCGCGCCCAGGCTGAGGACGACGACGACGCGGCGCACGGTCCCGGCACGCGTTTCGTGATCGACGTCACCCTGTCGAGACTGGGACACATTCAACTGGATGGCCTGGTCGACACGGCGCACCGGCGAATGGACATGGTGGTGCGGTCGGACGCACATTTGCCGCCGGACATGCGCAATGACATCCGTCATCTTTACGAAGTGTCAGGCGACATCACCGGATTCCGGGGCGGCGTCGGATTTCAGGCGCAGCCCGCCAATTTCATCGCAGTCGAACCCCCTGCCCCGGCCAAGGGCGGGGTTGGACTGGTCGTATAGGGAGAACGGAACCATGGATCTGTGGCAGCGGCGGGCCGTTCTGGCTCCAGCCCCCAATCCGGATCGCAACATCGATTTCGTATCGAGCCTGAGCGGCCGGCTCACCGCCCTGGGCGGATCAATCGATGTCGCGCTGCGCTACGTGCCTGATGCGCTGACCGTCTCGCCCACCGCCTTCGCCGCCTACCTGCGGGCGCTGGAAGATGGCGATTGGCCATCTCATGAAAATCTGGCGACAACGATCCTGCAGGATGTCAGCAATGAACTGGTGCCGCGCTGGGTCCAGATCGTCACCCGCCGGGGTGCCGCGGATGGTGTGTCGGAGCATAAGATTCTGGTCGAGGACCGCCAGCCGCAATGGAACAACGCGGCCCTTCTGGCACATCTGCATTCGATCTGATCGAACGCCGGCGTTTACCCCGCCGTACGGGCCGCCTTGCGGCGCGCCGACTGGCGGCGATAGAGCTGCAGGCCGAGTTCGTCCAATTCACCCTGCTCCCGGCGCGCTTCTTCCAGTGCCACTTCGCGCTTACGGATTTCGTCGGCGACCTGATATTTCTTCAATTCCATGAAGGCACGGCTGAGGATATCGCGGGCCTCCAGGATTTCCGCCTCCTTGGCACGGATCTTCTGATCGAGAAGGGCGCGCCGGTAACGGAACAGGTTGTAGTAGGCGCCAAAGGTGATGCCCATTTCACTGGACCCGGCAAGCGCCTGTTCGCGTTTCAATTCAGCCTCCAGATCGCGGACCTGCTGATCCAGTTCATTCAGCCTGCGGATATGCTGGCCAAGCTCGCGCCGCCGTTCATCGACGGTCCATTCATGCAGGCGGATCAGATTCTTCAGGCCGGCGGCCATGGGGTTTTGGTGTCTCCGTCAGGCCCGCATCACACCGCCGGGGCCGTGCCATCGGCAGGCGCCGCAGCCGCGTGTTGCGGTTCGGGGGCAGGCATTTCAAGGGTTTCCGCCAGCAGGCGATAACAGCTGTCGAGCTCCGTGACATCTCCGATTTCCTGACCCAGGAATGCTTCGATGGCATCATAGTACTTGATCGCCTCATCGACCTTGGGGTCCGAGCCGCGGCGATAGGCGCCGAGGCGGATCAATTCCGCCATGTCTTCGTAGACGGACAACAGCTGCCGCGCACGGACGACCAGGGCGTTCTGTTCCGGCGTGTTGCAGGCCGGCATGGTTCGGGACACACTGCGCAGGATGTTGATGGCGGGATAGCGGCCCCGCTCGGCGATGGCGCGGTCAAGCACGACGTGGCCGTCCAGGATGCCGCGCACGGCATCGGCCACCGGCTCGTTATGGTCGTCACCCTCGACCAGCACCGTGAACAGCCCGGTCACGTCGCCTTGTCCCTGACGACCGGGGCCGGCGCGCTCCAGAAGCCGCGGCAACAACGCGAAGACGGAAGGCGTATAGCCCTTGGAGGCCGGCGGTTCGCCCACGGCCAGGCTGATTTCGCGTTGCGCCATGGCGACGCGGGTGACGCTGTCCATCAGGCACAGCACGTTGGCGCCGCAGTCGCGGAAGAATTCGGCGACCGCCATGGTCATGAAGGCTGCCTGTCGGCGCACCAGGGGCGGCTCATCCGAAGTTGCAACGACGACCACGGAGCGTTTCAGGCCTTCTTCGCCCAGATGGTCCTCGATGAATTCGCGGGCCTCGCGGCCGCGTTCGCCGACCAGACCGATCACGCTGACCTCGGCATCCGTGTTGCGCGCCATCATGGACAACAGCGTCGATTTGCCGACCCCCGACCCGGCGAAGATACCGAGCCGCTGTCCCCGGCAGCAAGTCAGGAAGGTGTTCATCGCGCGCACGCCGAGATCGACCTTGCCGCCGATCCGTGACCGTTCGTGGGCGGGCGGCGGCACCG
Organism: uncultured Rhodospirillaceae bacterium; assembly: GCA_963972065.1. GTDB lineage: Bacteria > Pseudomonadota > Alphaproteobacteria > Rhodospirillales > Casp-alpha2 > UBA1479. The sequence goes on along the minus strand of CAXAVJ010000050.1, from coordinate 13,639 downwards.
TATGGATCGGATAAGGGGTCGAGCCCGTGGGCAACGGCCCCTTGCCGTCGATGGGCCGGCCGAAGGCGTCGATGACACGCCCCAGCCAGGCCTCGATCGGATAGATGACCGGCTCCGACGCGCCGACCTCGACCTTGCAACCCATGCCGATACCGTCGACCGCGCCGAACGGCATGACCAGCGCCTTGCCGTCGCGGAACCCGACGACCTCGCAGGGAACGATGCTGCCGTTCTTGGTGGTGATATCGCAGTGATCGGAAACGGAGACCGCCCCCTGAAGGCCCTCGACCTCGACCAACAGGCCGACGATGTTTGCGACCCGGCCAAAGTAAATCTGCCCGGTGTGCCGGTCGACTTCATTCAGAATGTCATTGACGAACGTGTACAAGCGCTTTGACCGCGAATCCGAATACCGTTTTTATTGCCTGACCATACTATCACGGACAACGGTTGATGGAGTGTTAAGCCTCTGCTTAATAACGAAATATTCCTGGGGACAGCCCGTCAACTTGCGCCGATTCGCCGCGGAGGTTATGGTTAACAAAGGTTAATGCGTCCGATTAAGGAGGCCGTTCATGCGTGTGCTGCTCGTCGAAGACGATCCCTCGACCCAGAAAAGCGTCAAGATGATGCTTGAATCGGCCAACATGGTCGTCGATACAACCGACCTGGGCGAGGACGGGTTGGAGATCGGAAAGCTCTACGACTACGACATCATCGTGCTCGACATCATGTTGCCGGACATGGACGGGTTCGAAGTCCTGCGCCGATTGCGCGATTCACGGGTCAACACCCCGGTGCTGATCCTATCGGGGCTGGGTGAATCGGAAAGCAAGGTCAAGGGGCTCGGCCACGGCGCCGACGATTACCTGACCAAGCCCTTCATCAAGGAAGAGCTGATGGCCCGCATTCAGGCCATCGTCCGGCGTTCCCAGGGCCACGCCCAGTCGGTCATCCAGACCGGCCGGCTGATGGTCAATCTGGACACCCGGACGGTCGAGGTCGACAGCCAGCCGATCCATTTGACCGGCAAGGAATACGGCATCCTCGAACTGCTCAGCCTGCGCAAGGGCACGACCCTGACCAAGGAGATGTTCCTCAACCATCTTTATAACGGCATGGACGAGCCGGAATTAAAGATCATTGACGTGTTCATCTGCAAACTGCGCAAGAAGCTGTCGACGGCGACCGGCGGCGAGAACTACATCGAAACGGTCTGGGGACGCGGCTATGTGCTGCGTGATCCCGAACCGGCGCAAAAGGCGGCGGCCAACGGCTGACGCCCGGCTTCGACGCCAAGTCCACGAACAAGAGGCGGGGCATTCCCGCCTCTTTTTTTGTGTTTGAAAGTAGGCCGGAGACCTATTTGCCGGTCAAGGCGTAGACGCCACGCTGGCCAGCCACCGGGGCGAACTTGTCCGACACGCCGAGAACCGTTTCGGCCCCGCCCAGGAACAGCATGCCGTAATCAGGCATCAGATCCGCCACCCCGGCGAGCACCCCGGTCTTGGTCGGCTGATCGAAATAGATCAGCACGTTGCGGCAGAACACCACGTCGAACTTGCCCAACGGTGCCAGATTTTCAAGAAGGTTATAGTACTTGTACTGGACCATGGCGCGGATTTCGGGCTTCAACTGCCATTGGTCATCCACCTTGTCGAAATACTTGACCAACATGGTGATGGGCAGGCCGCGCTGCACCTCAAACTGGGAATAAAGCCCATTTTCCGCCTTTTTCAGAACCTGGCGGGAAATGTCGGTGCCGACGATTTCGATCCGCCAACCGGCGAGTTGGGCCCCTGCTTCCTTCAGAAGCATCGCCAACGAATAGGGTTCTTGCCCGTTCGATGCGGCGGCGCACCAGATGCGCAGGGATTTCTTGGCGGCACACTTTTCCAGCATGTGCGGCAGAACGTGCTCGCGGAACAGATCAAAGGGCTTGATATCGCGGAAGAAGAACGATTCGTTCGTGGTCATCGCTTCCGTGACCTCAACGATTATCGCCTCGTTTTTCGACTTTCGGATTTCCGCGATCAGTTCCTCGACGCCCTTGATGTTATGGGCACGGGCCACCGGCATCAGGCGGCTTTCCAGCAGATAGGCCTTATCCTCGTTCAGGACCAAGCCTGAACGCTGCTTCAACATCGTCGACATGAACTGGAAATCATCCGGCTTCATGCGGCCCTCGTGCGCAATTTACTCATGACATGCGGGCCCAGATCCTTAAGCGGCAGAACCGCATTACACAAACCAGCCGTGGCAACCGCGCCCGGCATTCCCCAAACAACACTAGATGCCTCGTCTTGCGCAAGAACCGTGCCACCCGCCTCGACCAGGACCTTGGCACCATCGCGGCCGTCATGCCCCATCCCGGTCAAAATGACCGTCAGAACCGCGCCGCCGAATTCGGCCGCGAGCGACCGCAGCATGGGATCGACGGAAGGCCGGCAGAAATTCTCGGGCGGGTCTTGGTTGGTGCGGATCACCATGCCTGCACCGGATCGTTCGACCGTCATGTGAAAGTTGCCCGGCGCGATATAAATGTGCCCGGCCAGCAACGGCGTTCCGTCGACAGCCTCCGTACAGGGCCAGCCGGTCGACTTGGCGATATGCTCGGCCAGGATGGTGGTAAAGGTCGCCGGCATGTGCTGGGTCACCATCACCGGCATGTTGATGTCTGGCCGAATGTCCTTGAAAAGCTGGAACAGGGCCTGCGGCCCACCTGTTGAACTGCCGACCGCCAAAACGCGCGGGCGGACCATCCCGCCGTCCGTCCGCAACTGCACCGGTTTTTCGTAAAGCGGCTTGGCAACCCGTTCCTTCAGCACCGGGGCAGCCGACGCAGCACCCGGCGTCGACGGCGGACGCCGGCTGATCAGGCCGAGTTGGCGGATCTTTTCCAGAAGTTCCTGCTTGAAGATGTCGCCGCCGGAAATCTCGCGCGTCGACGTCGGCTTCGGCACATAATCCGTCGCGCCAGCCTGAAGGGCGCGCAGGCTGATGTCCGCGTTCTTTTCCGTCAGGGTCGACGCCATGATGATCTTGACGTCGGGCTTGATCTCCAAAAGCATCGGGATCGCCGTCAGGCCGTCCATCACCGGCATTTCGATGTCCAGGATGATGACATCGACGGGGTTCGCTTTCAGGCGGTCGACAGCCATCTGGCCGTTGCCGACCGACGCCGCGATGCGCAGACCCGGCTCGCCTTCGATCATGCGCGCGATCAGGCCGCGGATCACGGCGGAATCATCGACCAACATGACGCGGACTTCGTCACTCGTCATCCGTAACCCCTTATCGCGTCGCGATAAACCACATCCGCCACCCGTCGGTCGGCAGACAGTTAAAGAAGGCCGACCTGCGAGAACTTCGCTTGGATAATCTCGCTGTCGAATGGCTTCATGATGTACTCATTCGCACCAGCTTCGATCGCTTCCTGGATATGCTGGATGTCGTTTTCAGTGGTGCAGAACACGACAATCGGGCCGCCGCCGCCCGGCAGCGCGCGCAATTCCCGCAAAAACTCGATCCCGCTCATCACCGGCATGTTCCAATCCAGCAACACAGCGTCAGGCAGCTTTTGCTTGCACGCATCCAGGGCTTCCTGGCCATCAGCCGCCTCAATCGTCTCGAAGCTGAGTTCTTCGAGGATCTTCCGCGCGACCATCCGGATTACTTTCGAGTCGTCAACGATCAGACAAGATTTCATTAGCCCACCCGCGTCAGTTCGTCTTCGGTTGCATACGGATTACCGTTACTTCGGCTGCCATCCGTAAATTTCCCTGCACTCCCAGATGCCGACTGCACCAACCTGGATAACAGGACTTATGCTGATATCGCAATAACGATCCTTGCGCCATGCGTTTCGACAGATCGGCCAAAAACCCTAGCCCACGCGGCCGGACGCCGCCCCTGCGACAGTCTGCGCCAAGCTGGACACCAGGGCCTCACGGTCGAATTTCGCCACGTAGTCATTGAAACCCGCGTCACGTCCGCGTTCGAAATCGGCGCTCGTGGCGCGGGCCGACAGCGCCACCATGGGCACTTTTTCCCACGCACCGCCGCGGCGAACTTCGTTCGCGAACTCGAAACCGTTCATCCCCGGCATTTCGATGTCGGAAATGATGACATCGAAGGCCACCCCCTTATCGCGCATGGAAAGGGCCTCCTGGGCGCTTTGCAGCGCCGTGACCTGCCACCCCGCAACCGACAGCAGCGGCGCCAGAAGATTGCGGAAAAACGGGCTGTCGTCGATCAGAAGCGCGCGACGACGCCTCCCCGAAGCACTCTCGATTTCCGCAGTATCCGCAGAGCCGAACCAGTCGGAGAACGCCTGAGTGAGGAAGTAGCCCGCGTCAATCACGTCCGTCGCCTTGCCGGCGATGACGGCGCTGCCGATCAAACCCGGGATATCCGTGGTCAGTTCGATCTTCAGGCGGTCGTCGACGATATCGACGATCTCGTCCACGACCAGGCCCATGGAGCGTTCGCGGTCGGTGAACACCAGGATTGGCTGGCGGCCCGTTTCCTTGAACTGATGGGTCGCGGCGAACGGAACCAGCGGCATCAACTGTTCGCGGTACTGCACCATGACCTGGCCGTGCGAGGTTTCGGTCTCGGACATGTCGATCTCTTCGAGCCGCGCGACCAGGGCCAGCGGCACCGCCTTGAGCTCCGGCCCGCCGGCGCGGAACACCAGCAGGGATGTCGTTTCCTCATCCGTCGACACGGCCTGGATATCGGCTTCCGAGCGATGCTCGGTATCCATTTCCCCGGCCGCCTCTGCGATGCCGTTGGGGTCCAGGATCATGATCACGCTGCCGTCACCGAGGATCGTGTTGCCGGAATAGAAGGTGATGTCGCGCAGGATCGGCGCCACCGGCTTGACCACGATTTCCTCGGTATCGAACACGCGGTCGACGATGATGCCGAAGGTGTTGGAACCGACCTGGGTGACGACGATGAACACTTCCTCGTCGTCGGCGATCGCTTCCGCCACCAGGGCGTCAGTGGTTTTCAGCGCCGCGTCCTCGTCCTTGTCGCCGCCGTTGCTCTTGTCGGCCTCCGGCGGGTCCTGAAGGCGCAACAACTCGCGCAGCGAAATCAGCGGCAGCAGCCGGTCGCGCAGACGGAGAACGGCTGATTCGTTGATCATCTCGATGGCGTTTTCCGACTGCGCGGAAGCGCGCACCAGTTCCAGAACGCTGATCTGCGGCACGGCGAAGCGTTCGCCACAGCATTCGACGATCAAGGCCGAGACGATGGCCAGGGTCAGCGGAATCTTGATGGTGAAGGTCGAGCCCTTGCCCGGCGTCGTCTTCAGTTCGACGGTGCCGCCGATTTTCTCGATGTTGGTGCGCACCACGTCCATGCCGACGCCACGGCCAGACACGTTGGTGATCTTTTCCGCCGTCGAGAACCCGGCCTTGAAGATGAACATGCCGATCTGCTGATCGGTCATCTGCCCCAGGTCGGCTTCGGTCGTCAGGCCGTTTTCCAGCGCCTTCTGTTTGATGCGGTCGATGTTCAGGCCACGCCCGTCGTCGGCGATCTCGATGATGATGTGGCCGCCTTCGTGGTAGGCGTTCAGGGTGATGGTCCCAGTGTCGGACTTGCCGACGGCCTGGCGGCCCTCAACGTCTTCAAGCCCGTGGTCGGCCGAGTTGCGGACCATATGGGTCAACGGATCCTTGATCAGTTCCAGGACCTGACGGTCCAATTCCGTTTCCGCGCCAAGCATGACCAGTTCGATCTTCTTGCCCGATTCAACGGCCAGGTCGCGCACGATACGCGGCAACTTGGCCCAAGCATTGCCGATCGGCTGCATCCGCGTCTTCATGACGCCTTCCTGCAAGTCCGTGGTGATATGCGACAGGCGCTGCAAAGGCACCGTGAATTCGCTGTCGTCCAGGCCGCGCACCATCTGCAGCAACTGGTTGCGGGTCAGCACCAGTTCGGAGACCAGAGTCATGAGGTCTTCCAGAACATCGACGTTGACGCGGATCGACGATGCGGCGACACCGCCCCCGGATTTGCCCGTGTCCTTCTTTTCCGCATCCTTGGACGGGGCGGGGGCCGGCACGCCGGCCTTGGACGCCTTTTCGGCTTCGCGCTCCTGCTCCATCTCCGCGCGCAGTTCCGCTTCCGTCGCGGCGCGGGCGCCGGCCACCTGGGCAGCCTCGACCTCGTCCAAAAGCTCCTGGGCCACGGGGGCGCCATGTTCGTTGGTCGCCGGTGTCGCGGCCTTGGCGGCCTCGGCGGCGCGCTCGGCGGCCAATTCGGCCTCAAGCTGCTCCTGAGACGCGGCCCTCACCCCTTGGGCCGTCGCGGCTTCGACCTCGGCCAGCAGTTCGGCCGCCACCGGGGCACCGAATTCGTTGACCCCCGCGGCACCGCCCGCGGCGGAGGCTGCGGCGGCAGGCGCCGCCGGCGCGGCCTTGGCGCCGCCACCTTCCGCATAAGCGTTCAGATCGTCGATCAGTTCCTGATCGTCGCCTTCAGGCTCGGAACCTGTTTCCTCGAGCTTGCCCAGCAGGTCGCGAACGCAGTCCAGGCATTTGAGAATGAGCGTCACCGCCTCGGGCGTGACCTCCAACTCGCCGTCGCGGAACTTGCCGAGCACGTTCTCACCGGCATGGGCCACCGATTCCAATCGCGGCAACCCCAGGAACCCGCAGGTCCCTTTGATGGTGTGGACCAGACGGAAAATGTTCCCGAGAATTGCCTTGTTGTCCGGTTCCTGTTCGAACTTGACCAGTTCGACATCGAGCACGGCAAGATTTTCCGAGGTCTCGGTGAGAAATTCAGTGAGAAGGTCGTCCATCAGTGCGCTCCTGGGAGCCGGCGGCCCCGAACATAAGTTTTCGCATAAAGTAGTGTGCAAAAAAGACATTTCGGCTTATTGCACGCCGTCTACGTTGGTCTTGCATCGGAAGAACACACGAATTCCACCGTGATTCCGACCGTGCCGTTCCGCCTCCCAGTACGAAAATTTCTAAGGCTCGGGAAATTAAAGCAAAACCACCACAGGGCGGCAAATGAATTCACCCGGATTCCACTATGACTGATGGCCTAGCCGTGATATCGGGCGCGGTTTCGGTCACCGCCTGCGCCTATCCTCGCCCGCCCTTGTCCTGCGGAAACAGGGCCATGAAGCGGATTTCGCCGTCGTCTTCATCGGAAGTCTCGATACGCCCACCTTCGGCACGCGCCAACACCTGGGCGAAGTAGGCATGCACGGTACGCGCACTCACCGCGTCCTCGGCCGCGTCCGGGTCAAGAGCCGTTACCAGATCTGCCTTGAGCACCGCCCCGACGCCCTGCGCGCTTACCGCAAGGCCGACACCCTCGGGCAGGGCCGCCGTGTGAACCGTGACCGGCCCGCCCCGGGGCAGGCATTCGGACGCCAGCAAAATCATGAGAAGCAGCACCTTGCCGACGCCTGCGGGCAGACTGTCGGGGGCATGGCTGCTGTCCGGCCATTCCAGTTCGGCCTTGCCGCCCGCCAGCATTTCGCCCGCCAGTTCCCGGGCTTCGTTGAGGCTCAGCGTGCCGACCGCGGAGGCCTTACCGCCAGCCGCACCGAAGGCGATGCGGAAGAACGCCAAGCGGCGCGTGACCTCGGCGGCGCTTGAGGTCACCAGGTCCAAGGCGTCGCCGTCCAAATCGCCTTCTTCAGCCAGTTCCAGGCCTGCGTTGACAGCACCCGCCGGGCCGACCAGATCATGGCACAATCGCGAGCACAGCAACTGGGCAAGGTGAATGTCTGCAGTCATGTCCCTGAATGTCCTCGGTCGTCGTCCGTTCAGCCCCTCCGCAAGGCGGTGTTGAGACCGACTATTGCCGACCCGCCCCCGGGGCACAAGGCCCAAGCCCAGCCACCCGCCCACGGGTGGGAAGCGTCGCCCCGGAACCGGCACCCCGGCATCCCAAGGATGCGAAAAAGCGCCTTTTCACCGCTTCCCGAAGCGTCCTGATCATGTTATAGAAAGTCTGTGGTATACCAAATGCCAATATGAAAACCGGGGTTATTGCTCAGATTTCCAGAAATTTCGGTAATGGCCCGCGCCGTTTCGCGACATAATTCACCGCCGCCGGCGAAACGTTCGGCGCGGCCGTAAACGAGGTTCGCATCAACCGGACCCGAATAAGACCAAGGAGGAAGCCCGCATGTCCACCGCTACCGCCCAGAAAGGACGCCGCCGCGAGCGCGCCGCCTTCGGAAAGGGCCGCCAGGTCACCGATCAGGCCATCGCCGATGTGCAACATCTTCTGGGCGATCAGCCGCGGCACCGCGAATACCTGATCGAATACCTGCACCTTATCCAGGACACCTTCGGTCACTTGTCCGACGCTCATATGGCGGCGCTGGCGACCGAACTGCGGCTGGCCCAGACGGAAGTCTACGAGGTCGCGACCTTCTACCACCACTTCGACGTGGTGAAGCAAGGCGAGGACGCGCCGCCGGCAATGACCGTGCGGGTCTGTGATTCGATCACCTGCGAAATGAAGGGCTCGGGCGCCCTGACGGCGCGGCTCAAGTCGATCCTGGGTCCCGACGTGCGTGTCATCCATGCCCCCTGCGTCGGCGCCTGCGACAAGGCGCCGGTCGCCGTGGTCAAGCAGCGCCAGATATTCCATGCCGACGCGGACAGCGTGAAGGCCGCCGTCGAGGCCGGCCAGGTCACCATGGACCCGCCCGCCTACAAGAACCTTGCGGCCTACCTGGCGGACGGCGGCTACAAGGTTCTAGGCGACTGCCTGAAGGGCGACCGAAGCCGGGACCAAGCCATTGAAACCATTAAGGAGTCCGGCCTGCGTGGGCTGGGTGGCGCCGGGTTCCCGACGGCCACCAAATGGGGCTTCATGAAGAACGCGCCGAAGCCGCGCCTGGTCGCCATCAACGCCGACGAGGGCGAGCCCGGCACCTTCAAGGACCGCTTCTGTTTCGAGACCGACCCCCACCGGGTCATCGAAGGCGCCCTGATCGCCGCCTGGTCGGTCGAGGCGGCGGCCGTCTACATCTACCTGCGCGACGAATATCCCGCCTGCCGCGAAATCCTGCTGACCGAAATCAAGAAGGTCGAGGACGCGGGCCTGAACGGCGATATCGAACTGCATGTGCGGCGCGGCGCCGGAGCCTACATCTGCGGCGAGGAATCGGGCATGCTGGAAAGCATCGAGGGCAAGCGCGGCCTGCCGCGCAACCGCCCGCCGTTCCCGGCCCAGGCGGGCCTGTGGGGCCGCCCCACGCTGATCAACAACGTGGAAACGGTCTACTGGCTGCCCAAGATCATCGAACACGGGCCCCAGTGGTATCAGGACCAGGGACGGCCGCACTTCTTCTCGGTCTCCGGCCGGGTCAAGGAGCCGGGGGTCAAGCTGGCCCCCGCCGGGACCACGGCACGCCAGCTGGTCGAGGATTATTGCGGCGGCATGGCTGATGGCCATACCTTCAAATCCTACCTGCCGGGCGGTGCGTCCGGCGGCATCCTGCCGGAAAGCCTGGCGGATGAACCGTTGGATTTCGGCACCCTGGACAAACACGGCTGCTTCATCGGCTCGTCCGCGGTCGTGATCTTCTCCGAACAGGACGACGTCAAGGAAATCTGCAAGAACCTGATCCGGTTCTTCGAGGATGAAAGCTGCGGCCAATGCACGCCCTGCCGTGTCGGCTGCGAAAAAATGCTGAAACTGATCGACAAGCCCAAATGGGATGCCGATCTGATTGATGAGCTGAGTCAGGCCATGCGCGACGCATCGATCTGCGGCCTGGGCCAGGCAGCGCCCAATCCGGTGCAAGCGGCGCTGCGTTTCTTCCGGGAGGACGTGCAATGAGCGCCAAGGAAATGAGCGAAACGATCAAGTTCACGCTGGACGGCAAGCCGGCCGAGGCGCAGTCGGGCGAAACCATCTGGGACGTCGCCAAGCGGGGCGGCACCACCATTCCCCACCTGTGCCACCGTCCGAAGACGGGCTATCGGCCCGACGCCAACTGCCGCGCCTGCATGGTCGAGATCAAGGGCGAGCGCGTGCTGGCCCCTAGCTGCCGGCGCCAACCGACGGAAGGCATGGAGGTCACGACCGACAACGAGCGCGCGACCAAGGCCCGGCGCATGGTGCTGGAACTGCTGCTGTCCGACCAGCCGGAACGCCGCAAGGCTCATGATCCGGACTCCCTGTTCTGGTACTGGGCCGACAAGGCCGGTGTCGCCGACAGCCGGTTCGAGGCCCGTGCCGCCTGCCCGGCGCCCGACCGATCGCATGCCGCCATGGCCGTCAACCTGGACGCCTGCATCCAGTGCAACCTGTGTGTGCGCGCCTGCCGCGAGGTTCAGGTCAACGACGTCATCGGCATGGCGGGCCGCGGCCACAAATCCAAGATCGTATTCGACATGGACGACCCCATGGGCGACAGCACCTGCGTCGCCTGCGGCGAATGCGTGCAGGCCTGCCCGACCGGGGCGCTGATGCCGGCAACCATGGTTGACGAGAAGCAGGTCCATGCCGGCAAGCCCGACCGCACGGTCGACAGCCTGTGCCCTTATTGCGGCGTCGGCTGCCAGGCCACGTTCCACGTCAAGGACAACAAGATCGTTTATGTCGAAGGCAAGGACGGCTATTCCAACGAAAACCGTTTGTGCGTGAAGGGCCGCTTCGGGTTCGACTACATCGATCACCCGCACCGCCTGACCAAGCCGCTGATCCGCAAGGAAGGCGTTGAAAAAAATGGCGAAATGGAGCTCGATCCGAGCAACCCGCTGACCCATTTCCGGGAAGCGTCCTGGGAAGAGGCATTGAATGCCGCCGCCGCCGGCCTGAAGAAGGTGCTCGACCGCGACGGCCCCTCGGCCATGGCCGGGTTCGGGTCCGCCAAGGGGTCGAACGAAGAAGCTTACATGGTCCAGAAGCTGGTCCGCCAGGGCTTCCGCACCAACAACGTCGATCACTGCACGCGGCTGTGCCACGCATCCTCGGTGGCCGCGTTGATGGAAGGCATGAATTCCGGTGCCGTCACGGCGTCGTTCAACGACGCCAAGGATTCCGACGTCATCATCGTGATCGGCGCGCGCCCGACCCAGAACCACCCCGTCGCCGCGACGTTCCTGAAGAACGCCGCCAAGCAGGGGAAGCGGCTCTACATCATGGATCCGCGCCGCCAAGACCTGTCGCGTCATGCGACCCGCCACCTTCAGTTCAAGGCAGGTCAGGACGTGGCTCTTCTCAACGCCATGATCCATACGATCATCGACGAGGGCCTGACCGACGTTCAATACATCCAGGCCAATACGGAAGGCTTCGAAGCGCTGAAGGAGAACTCCAAGCAGTTCTCGCCCGAAGCCATGGAGGCCGTGTGCGGCATCGAGGCTTCGGTCATCCGCGAGGTTGCCCGCGATTACGCGACCGCCGAACGCTCGTTGATTTTCTGGGGCATGGGCATCAGCCAGCACGTCCACGGCACGGACAATGCCCGTTGCCTGATTGCCCTGTCGATGATCACCGGCCAGATCGGCCGCCCCGGCACGGGCCTGCATCCGCTGCGCGGCCAGAACAACGTGCAGGGTGCATCCGATGCGGGCCTGATCCCCATGGTCTATCCCGATTACAAATCGGTCGAAGCCGACGATATCCGCCAGACATACGAAGATCTGTGGGGGACCGAACTTCCCCGGCAGCGCGGCCTGACGGTGGTCGAAATCATCCATGCGATCCTGGCCGACGAGATCAAGGCCATGTACGTGATGGGTGAAAACCCGGCCATGTCCGACCCGGATGCCCGGCACGCCCGCGAAGCGCTGGCCAAGCTTGAGCACCTGGTGGTGCAGGACATCTTCTTCACCGAGACCTGCTTCCACGCCGACGTGGTGCTGCCGGCTTCGGCCTTCCCGGAAAAGGCGGGGACGTTCTCCAACACCAACCGCCAGGTTCAGATGGCCCGCCCCGTGGTCGACATGCCCGGCGACGTCAAACAGGACTGGTGGATCATCCAGGAAATCGCCAACCGCCTGGGCCTGAACTGGAATTATTCCGGCCCCATGGATGTGTTCAACGAGATGAAGAAAACCATGCGGTCCCTCGACAACATCACCTGGGAGCGCCTGGAGAACGAGGACAGCATCATCTATCCCTGCAAGTCCGAGGATTCATCCGGCGAGAACATCATCTTCGGCGACGGCTTCCCGACAGCGTCGGGCCGCGCCAAGCTGGTTCCTGCCAACCTGATCCCACCGGACGAACTGCCCGACGACGAGTTCCCGCTGGTCCTGACCACCGGCCGCGTGCTGGAACACTGGCACACGGGCGCCATGACCCGCCGGGCCACGGTGCTGGACCAGTTGGAGCCGGAACCCGTGGTCAGCATCAATCCCTACACCATGGGCGAAAAGGGCCTGGCGCCCGGCGACCGGGTGAAGGTGGAGACCCGCCGCGGCGAGATCGAATTGACCGTGCGCGCCGACCGCGACGTGGCCGACGGCATGATCTTCATTCCGTTCTGCTATCACGAAGCGGCGGCCAACATCCTGACCAACCCGCAGTTGGACCCGGTCGGCAAGATCCCCGAGTTCAAGTTCTGCGCGGCCCGCATCGAAAAGGTGCCGGACGCCCAGGCGGCGGCGGAATAAAGCCAGGAAAATAATTGCGTTGGGAACGGGGGCTCAGGCCCCCGTTTTCATGCCTGCCCGCGCTTGACGATGTCTTCGGCGATGGCATGGACGGAAGGACTGCCCTCCTCGACCCCGGAAATCGCCGCCGTGCGGTCCTTGACCTCGGCCTTCACCTCTTCCATCGTCACACCGGATGACTTGAGCACGACCGCGAGAATCGATTCGATGGCCAGGATATGAGCCGCCAGGTTTTCGGATTCCTCCATACGCGCCTGGGTGGCCTGTCCGAAGCTTTGCAGCTCTTCCGCAATCTTCGTGAGATTGCTTTCCAAATCTTTGATCTGATTGAAGAAACCGGAATCTTCAAGATGCTTTACGAAGGCCTGCGAAGCGATCTGCGCGTCTTCGCCGCTGTTGTCGGACATGATACCCCCTTTAACGGCTTTTCATTTGACCGGATCAGCATAACCCCTGGGCGCACGCCTGTCATGCCCGAGCGCCCCGCGCCGCTTCGCCCGAGCAATCCCTTTCCACAGCGTGGAAGCGTGAGTTGAATCAGCGTGGCAATCCACTAGAATACTGTCATCTGAACCCGCCGAGCAAACAGCCGTCGGCGGTTTATAAGAAGGGGTGGAAACCATGCAATCATTCTGGACCGGTACCATTGCCGCCGTCATCATCGCCGTCGTCGCGGGGTTCGCCTTGAACGCCACGAACATGACCGCGGGTGAGAAGTATTCGACGAGCAGCGTGCGCCTGAAATAGGCCCTTCGACGCCTTACCTAATCGGCAGAACCGGCGGCCACACCCGCCGGTTCTGCCATTCCAATTCAGCAAGAAAAAAGGCGGTCCCTTATGAGGACCGCCTTTTGACGTTGGATGATCAGCGAAGGGCTATTCGGCAGGCTGCGTGCCGCCCACGTTACCCTTGGCCATTTCCTCTTCAACCCAAAGCGAATGGTGCTCCTTCGCCCAATTGAGGTCGACCTGGCCGGAGGCGACGGCGTCGATCGCGCCTTCCATGCCCAGCGAGA
>CAXAVJ010000049.1:0-25088 GCA_963972065.1 uncultured Rhodospirillaceae bacterium | reverse complement strand
CCCGACCGCGGGACGGCCCTGACCGTGCGCGACAACGGCATCGGCATTCCCCCGGATAAACTGCCGACGATCGCCGAGCCGTTTTCCCAGGTCATCGCCAGCCCCCACCTCGCCCGCGACGGCAAGGGCCTCGGCCTGGCCATCGTCAAGTCCCTGGTCGATGCCCATGACGGTGACATCGACATCGACAGCATCCTGGGTGAAGGCACGACCGTGACCGTGCGCTTCCCGCCGCCCCTGGGGGCGTTGGAAAACTAGTCCTTGGTCGGCTTCCAGATCTCTGGGATGATCACCGATGGTGGGGCCTGTTAACCGGCGAAGGCGGGGACATGGCTCAAGACATTACAAGCCGCGAAGTGCCGATCGGCGACGTGCAGGAGACCGGCTGCGGCCTGGTTCACCGCTACTGGGACGGTCGACGCGGGGCCTGCTTTGCCCCGGCCTGGGGCGACTTCCGCCTGATCGACTTGGCGGGCCACGTCATTCCCTACATGCGCGTCGCCGACGTCATTGACGGCGGCCGCGACTTCAAATACCGATTCTGGGGCACGGGCCTGGGCGCCGTTCACGCCCTCGACCGCACGGGCGCGCACCTGTCCGAGGTCAACAGCCCGCGCACGAAGACGGCGCTTGCCGAATTCCGGCGCATCGTTTCAGAAAAGGTCTGCCTTGCCTTCGTCTATAACGCCCAAGGCGGCATCGACCGGCGCAGCCTGCACGCGCCCAGCATCCGCCTGCCCTTGTCGTCGGACGGTGAAACCGTGGACAAGATCGTGTGCTACACGGATTTCGACATCGATGCCCGCGAATGGCGCCGGTTCTTCGAGGAAAGCGCCGAGGCCGCCCAAGGCCGATAGGGGTCCGTTTTGTTGCGGTTACGGAACGAGACGGTAGCCCCCCGGCTCGGTGACCAGAAGGCGGGCGTTCGACGGGTCGCTTTCGATCTTCTGGCGCAGGCGGTAGACGTGGGTTTCCAGGGTATGGGTGGTGACCCCGGCGTTATAGCCCCAGACCTCGCCCAGCAGGATATCTCGGCCCACGACCTTGTCACCGGCGCGGTAAAGGTATTTGAGAATCGCCGTTTCCTTATCGGTCAGGCGCACTTTCTTGTCCGTGGCCGTTTCCACCAGAATTTTGTTGGCAGGCTGGAACGAATACTGCCCGATCGCGAACACGGCGTCGTCCGACCGTTCGTGTTGGCGGATATGGGCGCGCAAACGGGCCAGCAGAACCCCCAGCCGAAACGGCTTGGTAACGTAATCGTTGGCGCCGGCGTCAAGACCCAGAATGGTGTCGGCGTCCGTGTCGGCGCCCGTCAGCATGATGATCGGTGAGGTCACGCCGTTGCGCCGCATCAGGCGGCAGACCTCTCGGCCGTCCATGTCGGGCAGGCCAACATCGAGGATGATGACATCGAAGCGGTCTTCCTTGGCGGTTTTCAACGCCTCGGCCCCGCTGGTGCAGGTCACGCTTTTGAATTCCTCGTGAAGTTGCAGCTGTTCGCACAGCGTTTCCAGGAATTCGCTGTCGTCATCGACGATCAGGATTTGCTTGCCGTTGGTCATGACGGTAATCGATCCCCCCTTTGAATTCGGGAATTTCCGGCGATTTTCCGTGCCCGCGCCATCCGGTCAATGACAAGGAACGGAAAATTCACCATATTGGGTCCACAATATTGTGCGCCTGAGTGCCCGGCAACCGCGGCGTAATTATGGCACGATCTCAAGTAACGACGGCCGCTTAAGACATGACTGAGCGAAATTCATCCCCCGCGCCTTCGCGCACCCTGGATCTGGACCGCCGCGACGCGCCTGCGACGCGGGAACCGCGCGCCCAGAAAGCGGTCGACCGGGCCGCCGGCGAGCTGCGCCGCGGACGCCCCGTGGTCACCGGCGACGGCGACGGACGCCGGCTGGTGCTGCTGGGCGCGGAACATGTGGATGCCCGCCGGCTCGCCGACATGAAGGCCCTGACCGGGGCCGAGCCGGAGCTGGCGGTCACCGCCCGGCGCGCCGCCGTGCTGGGCCTGCCGGCGCCGCCAAGCAATGTCGTCGTGCTGTCCCGCACGGGCGGCCTGGACCCGGACCTGGTGACGCGGCTGGCCGACCCCTTGTTCGACGGCGGCACGGGCGGCCCCCTGCCCGATCTCGCCCCCCGCGCGGCGGAACGTTTCGATGCCTGGTCGGCGGCGGTCACCCTGACCAAGATCGCGCGTCTGTTGCCGGCGGCCCTGACCGGGGTCATCTCGTTCGACGGCGACCTGGAAAACTGGGCCAAGCGCCACGACCTGATGTTCGTCGACGCCGGCGACGTGTTCCGCCAGCGCCTGGACGAGGCGCGCACCCTGACCGAGGTCGGGGCCGCGCGCATCCCCCTTGCCGTCGCCCAGGAACCGGGCGTCGAGGCCAAGGTCCACGCCTTCCGCCCCGCCGACGGGGCGCTGGAGCATCTGGCCATCGTCATCGGCGATCCCAAGCCGGGCGCCCCCGTGCTGACCCGGGTGCATTCCGAATGCTTCACCGGCGACCTGCTGGGCAGCCTGCGCTGCGATTGCGGCGACCAGCTGAAGGGCGCCATCGCCGAGATCGCCGCCGCCGGCAGCGGCATTCTGTTGTATCTGGCGCAAGAAGGCCGCGGCATCGGCCTGGTCAACAAACTGCGCGCTTACGAACTGCAGGACCGCGGCTTCGACACCATCGACGCCAACGAGCAACTCGGCTTCGACGCGGACGAGCGGGTGTACCTGCCGGCGGCGCAGATGCTGCGCCTGTTGGGTTTCGGCGCGGTGCGGCTGTTGACCAACAACCCGGAAAAGGTCGCTGCCCTGGAACGCGGCGGCATCACCGTCGCCGAGCGTGTCCCCCACGCTTTTCCGTCCAACGAACACAACGAAAGCTACCTGCGCACCAAAGCCAGCCGCGCCGGGCATTTGTTCTAAACGCCCCGCTGCGCCGGGCGCAGGTGCGCCTATGTTCACATGGGCCTGATCTCTCCCACGCCACCACCCGTCATTAACCATTGAATGCCAAGAATGCCGGAGTCCGCCGCCGCCCGGCAGCATTTGCCGCCCCGGGCATTTTGTACCCAGAGCAGACGAGTCAAAATCGTTTAAAATCAACAGCTTGATTCTGGCCCGAGTCTTGCGACGCCCGTTCCATAAAATTAACGCCCGAAAACAGGGCGCGAAGAGAACGGGAAAAAATCGATGACACTGCCCTCCGAAGGGATCAATCCCTGGCGCGTGGCCCCTGCCCCTGGCGGGACCGGCGCCCTTCCAGCCAAACACACCCCCGCCCAGTTGCCCGACCTTAAGCTCGGCAAGGGCGATGCCCTCGACGCGAGCGGGAAGACCGCCGACGGCGGCAAGGAATTCAAGGCTTTCGGCGACGACGGGCTCACCTTCTGGGACCTGGTCGACGTGGTCAATCCGCTGCAGCACATCCCCGTGGTCTCGACCCTGTACCGTGACCTGACCGACGACACCCTGGACCCGGCCCCGCGCGTCATGGGCGGCACCCTGTTCATGGGCCCGATCGGTTTGGTCGCCTCGGTCGCCAACGTGATGGTCGAGCACAACACGGGCAAGGACATGGGCGGCCATGTAATGGCCTATTTCCGCGATGACGCGCAGCCGCTGTCGACCACGACCGCCGCGGCACCTCCCGCGGCCGCGGGCACGGACGGCTCCGACCCGGTCACCCAATGGGCGGCCGAGCAAACAGCGTTCTACCAAAGCGGCGCGGATGCCGCCGACCCGGTCAGCCGTTGGGCCGCCAACCAACAGGCCTTCTACCAGGGACGGGACGGCAAGGGTGCTGCCACGACGGCAACGGCCTCTGCTGATCCGGTCGGCCAATGGGCCGCCGAACAGCATGCTTTCTATCGAA
Source organism: uncultured Rhodospirillaceae bacterium (assembly GCA_963972065.1). Classification (GTDB taxonomy): domain Bacteria; phylum Pseudomonadota; class Alphaproteobacteria; order Rhodospirillales; family Casp-alpha2; genus UBA1479. The sequence goes on along the minus strand of CAXAVJ010000049.1, from coordinate 21,201 downwards.
ACACCGCAACGGCGGGCGACACCCAGATGGCCGCCACGACCCCGGATGCCGCCCCCGTGGCCGCCGGTGCGGACGGCGTCGACGTCACCGCCTGGGCCGCCCAGCAGACCGCTTATTACAAAGGCAGCGCAGCCCCCGCCCCGGCCACAGCCGGTACCGATGGACAGGATGTGAGTGCCTGGGCAGCCCAGCAGGTCGCCTATTATCAAGGCGGCGACGCCCAACCCGTGACCACGACCGATCCCGTCGCCGCCTGGGCCCAACGGCAGACCGCCTATTACCGTGCCGGTGCGGAAACGGGCCCCGCCCGACCGGCCGCGCCGCGGACACAAGCCGTGCAGACCGCGCAGGCAGCGCCCGGCGAGACCAATCGTGCAGGTATCGACGGCGACGTTTCGACCTGGGCCCGCGACCAGCTGGCCTGGGTCATGGGCGACCGCGCCAAGGAAGTCGCCGCCCTGCCCGGGGCCCAGCCGCGTGACCGCGCCGCCCCGCGCCATGAGGACAACCGGCGCGACGATCAGGACCCGTCCGGTGCCATCGCCGAGGGCGGTGGCTGGTTCCGCGACAACATGGTCGACGGCTGGACCCGTTATCAGGCCGCCCAGCGCCTGGCCGAGCCCGCCTTTCGCCCGGATCTGACCGTGGCGGCGGGCGATCGCTGATCGCCGCCGGCGCGGAATGATCCCGTGCCGCGAAAGAGCTAGACTGACGGCCATGGATATTCTGGTTGAACCGACGGATGACCGCACCCGCGGGCGTCTGACCTGGGGCCGCATCGATGTTCCCTGCGCGCTCGGCCGCGCGGGCATCGCCCTCGTCAAAAAAGAAGGTGACGGCGCCACGCCAATGGGCCGGTTCGCCCTGCGCCGCCTGTTCTATCGCGCCGACCGGCGGACCCGGCCGGAAACGGCCCTGCCAGCAACCCCCATCACCCCCAACCTGGGCTGGTGCGACGACCCCCTGAGCCCTGCCTACAACCGGCTGGTCCGCCTGCCCTGCCCGTGGCGCCACGAGGAGCTGGCCCGCGCGGACGGTGTCTATGATCTGGTCGTGGTTCTGGGCCATAACGACGCGCCACCGCAACCGGGCGCCGGCAGCGCCATCTTCCTGCATCTGGCGACACCGGCTTTCACCCCGACCGAAGGCTGTGTCGCCCTGGCCGAAACGGATCTGGTCGCCCTGTTGCGGGCCGCTTCACCCGGCGACGTGATGACCGTCAAGGGCTGAACCGCCATCCTCAGGCCGGTTTTGGACGGGTTCCGAAAATGGCCGAACCGACGCGCACGTGGGTCGCGCCGAACGCGACGGCGACCTCGTAATCGGCGCTCATTCCCATGCTCAACTGGGCGAGGCCGTTGCGCTTGGCGATGTCCGCCAGCAGTTGGAAATGCAGGGACGGCTCCTCGTCCACGGGCGGGATGCACATCAGGCCCGTAACCGGCAGGGCGAATTCGTCGCGGCATTGCGCGATAAAGGCGTCGGCGTCTTGCGGCAAGACACCGGCCTTCTGGTCCTCAGCCCCCGTGTTGACCTGGATGAAGCAGTCGGGACGGCGGCCCGTTTCCGCCATTACGTTGGCGAGTGCGCGGGCCAGCTTGGGCCGGTCGACGGTTTCGATGACGTCGAAGACCTCGACCGCCTTGCGCACCTTGTTGGACTGCAGCGGGCCGATCAGATGCAGGCGGAGGTCGGGAAAACGGGCACGCAGGTCTGGCCATTTTTCCTCGGCCTCCTGCACCCGGTTTTCCCCGAAAGCGCGCTGGCCGGCGTTCAACGCGGGCAGCATATGGTCGGCGGGAAACGTCTTGCCGACGGCGACCAGGGTAACGGCGGCGGGGTCACGGCCGGCGGCCCGGGCAGCCTCGGCAACCTTGGCCTGGACCTCGGCAAGGTTTGCGGCAATATCGGGGTCCGCGCTATGAGGGGCGGTGTCGGATGGAATCATCGGTGGATCGGGGCCAGGAATGAGGAAACGAGGGGCCGCAACCCTAACATGGGGCGGGCGCGGGAAAAAGCCGCGCCGACGCGGCCTGCCGCTGTTTGCCTTCATGACCGATGCCGAGCGCACGCCCGATCCGGCCAAGGCGTTTCGCCTGCTGGCCCCCGGCACGGTGGTGATCTTTCGCCATTACGAAGCCTCGGACCGCGCCGCGCGGGGCCGTCGCCTGGCAATCCTCGCCCGCCGGCTGGGCCTGATCTTCGTCGTCGCCGGCGACCGGCGGCTGGCCCATCGCCTGCGCGCCGACGGCCTGCACCTGCCGGACGGCATGGTGCGGCGACGCGGCCGGTTCGCGCCACAGGGCGATCCTTGGCCCGTCTCCGCCGCCGCCCATGACGGACCTGGCCTCAGGCGGGCCGTGCGGGCCGGCGTCGACCTGATCCTGCTGTCGCCCGTGTTCCCCACGGCCAGCCATCCCGGACAACCGGCCCTCGGTCCGCGCAGGCTGGCGGCGCTATGCCGAGGGTCTGCCGTGCCGATTCTGGCGCTCGGCGGGGTCACGCCGACGACACTACGCCGGGTGCTCGCCGCAGGGGCCGCAGGGGTTGCAGGGATCAGCGCCCTGCCCCATCTTTGCCGCGATCCCTTCGGTCTTCGGGCCGCACACCCGCGCAAGGCGCGGTCACGGTGCTTGGCGCTTGGCCGCGATATGGTTTAAGAAGGGTCGTCATTCACCGGCGGCGGCGGAGAAAAAAGAAAGTGGCAGCAATGTTCCCTGATACCGGCAAACGGATTTTGGCGCTGATCGGCGCGGTTACCCTGATCGCGGGCACGGCGGCATGCTCTGATTTTTCGCCTGCCGATATCCAAGCGACGACGCATGACCAGACCGATGACGGATCCAAGCGCGACACCATCTGGGGGGCCGGCGGAGTCAGCCTATGGGGCGACGGCGACGGTGGCGATAGCGGCGGCGGCGCGCTGGGCGTCAACAGCTTCCTGTGGCGCGCGACCCTGGACACCATCGCCTTCATGCCTGTGTCCACGGCGGACCCGTTCGGTGGCGTGATCCTGACCGACTGGCATTCGACCGAGGAAGCCCCCAACGAACGCTTCAAATTGAACGTCTACATCCTGGGCCGCACGCTGCGCGCCGACGGAATCCGGGTCGCCGTGTTCAGCCAGACCAAGGACCAGGGCGGCCAGTGGCGCGACGCGGCGGTGCCGGAACAGACCGGCACCAAGATCGAGGACGCGATCCTGACCCGCGCCCGCCAGCTCCGCCGGCAAACCATCAGCACAAAGTAGGCGGCGCGGCGCAACAGACCCGGAGCCTCATAGACCTCTTACCTCTTCGCCCCGCCGGGCCCCGCCCCGGCCTCGGCAGTCCACCCACCCCCGCCCGGGTGCTTCGCCCGGCGACATCTTTCCGCCCAAACCTTCTGGGGACTTGAATGGCGCGCTACAACGTCAAGGAAAACGAACAGAAATGGCAGGCCGCCTGGGACGACAAGGGTTGTTTCCAGGTCCGTGAGGACACCGGCCGACCGAAATATTATGTGCTTGAGATGTTTCCCTATCCGTCGGGGCGCATCCACATGGGCCACGTCCGCAATTACACTCTGGGCGATGTCGTCGCGCGCTACAAGAAAGCCCGCGGGTTCAACGTTTTGCACCCCATGGGCTGGGACGCCTTCGGCCTGCCGGCGGAAAACGCCGCCATGGAAAACAAGGTGCCGCCGGCCGAATGGACACGCGAAAACATCGCGACCATGCGCCGCCAGTTGAAAACCATGGGCCTGTCCTATGACTGGGACCGGGAACTGGCGACCTGTGAGCCCGGCTACTACCGTCACGAACAGAAAATGTTTCTCGATTTTCTGGCGAACGGCCTGGTCTACCGCAAGGAATCCTGGGTCAACTGGGATCCCGTGGAGAACACGGTGCTGGCCAACGAACAGGTCATCGACGGCCGCGGCTGGCGCTCCGGCGCCCTGGTCGAAAAACGCCAACTGAGCCAGTGGTTCCTCAAAATCACCGATTATGCCGAGGAGCTTCTCCAGGGCCTCGAGACCCTGGACCGCTGGCCCGACCGGGTCCGCCTGATGCAGGAAAACTGGATCGGCCGCTCGGAGGGGGCGCATGTGCGCTTCGCCCTCGACGGCCGGGACGACCGCCTCGACATCTACACCACCCGCCCCGACACTCTGTTCGGCGCGTCGTTCTGCGCCGTCGCCGCCAACCATCCCCTGGCCCAGAACCTGGCCCAAGGCAACCCGGATTTGGCCGCCTTCGTCGCCGAGTGCAACCGCATGGGCACCAGCGAGGCCGCCATCGAAACGGCGGAGAAGTTGGGTTTCGACACGGGCGTACGCGCCCTGCATCCGTTTATCAAAGGCCATACCCTGCCCGTCTACGTCGCCAACTTCGTGCTCATGGATTACGGCACGGGGGCGATCTTCGGCTGCCCCGCCCATGACCAGCGCGATTTGGACTTTGCCCGTAAGTACGGCTTGCCGGTGCTGCCGGTGGTCGCCCCCAAGGGCGCGGACACCACGACCTTCACGGTCGACGACGAGGCCTTTACCGACGACGGCCTGTTGATCAATTCCGGTTTCCTCGACGGCCTCTCCGTCCCGGATGCCAAATCCAAGGTTATCGACCACCTGGAGGATATGGGCATCGGCACGCGGGCCGTGAACTATCGGCTGCGCGACTGGGGCGTATCGCGCCAACGCTATTGGGGCTGCCCGATCCCGATCATCCATTGCGGCGACTGCGGTACCGTTCCGGTTCCGGAACGGGATCTGCCGGTCGAGCTGCCCGCCGATGTCGACTTCACGGGAACCGGCAATCCCCTGGCCCGCCACCCCACGTGGAAGCAGGTCGCCTGCCCGACCTGCGGCAAGCCGGCCGAGCGCGAAACCGATACCTTCGACACCTTCTTCGAATCATCCTGGTACTTCGCCCGGTTCTGCAACCCAACCTCGGACGCCCCCCTCGACCGCGCCGCCGTCGATTACTGGCTGCCCGTGGATCAGTACATCGGCGGGATCGAGCATGCGGTCCTCCACCTACTGTACAGCCGCTTCTTCACGCGGGCTTTGAAGAAATGTGGATATCTGTCTGTGGAGGAACCCTTCGCCGGGCTGCTGACCCAGGGCATGGTATGCCACCAGACCTTCAAGGACGCGGCCGGCAAATGGCTGCTGCCGTCTCAGGTGGTGTTCGACGGCGACGCCGCCAAACATGCCGAAACGGGCCAGCCGGTGACCCTCGGGCGGTCCGAGAAGATGAGCAAGTCCAAGAAGAACGTGGTCGACCCCGAAGCCATCATCGGCGCCTACGGGGCCGACACGGCGCGGCTGTTCATGCTGTCCGACAGCCCGCCCGACCGCGATCTGGAATGGACCGACGCCGGCGTCGACGGCGCCTGGCGCTACCTCAACCGGCTGTGGCGCCTGGTCACGGAAAACCCCGCCCCTCTTGCCGCCGCCGATGCCGCCCGGCCCGACACAATGGGACCGGCCGCGGAAGAAGTTCTGAAGGCTGCGCATAAGACCATCGACGGCGTTTCCGGAGACCTGGAAAAATTCCACTTCAACAAGGCCGTCGCCCGCATTCGCGAACTGACCAACGCGGTCGAAGGCCTGAAGGACACGGCACCGGACGCGGATTGGGTGCGCCGCTTCGCGCTGGAGACCTTGAGCCTTCTCATCGCCCCCATGACGCCCCATCTCGCCGAGGCCCTGTGGCTTAAGCTGGGCCGCGGGGAAACGCTGGTCGCCGATACGCCCTGGCCCGAGGCCGACCCCGCCTATCTGGTCGACGATCTGGTGACCGTCGCGGTCCAGGTCAATGGCAAGCTGCGCGGCACCGTTGAATTGCCCAAGGATTGCCCCCAGGATACAGCGAAGGATGCGGCCCTGGCCCTGGATAAGGTACAATCCGTGCTGGAAGGTAAACCGCCCCGGAAAGTCATCGTCGTACCGAACAGGATCGTCAATGTGGTCGCGTAGAAATATCCTTGCCGGAATCGCCGGCGCGTTGGCGACGGGCGGCCTCGGCGGCTGCGGCTTCCGCCCGCTCTACGGCCGATCGGGGGCCGGGGCCGACCTTAGCGACACCTTGTCTCAGGTCGAGATCCGCCCGGTCCAGAGCAGCAACACATCGAACGAATACAGCCTCGCTCGCGTCGGCCAGCAACTGCACAACGCGCTGCTGGACGGACTGTCCCCCCGGGGGCCGCGCGGCGAACAAATCTATCGCCTGGACGTTACGTTGAGTGAAAGCATTTCCTCGCTGGCCGTGCAGAAAAGCGCCGACGCCACCCGCGCCGACCTGTCCCTAATCAGTTCCTTCACCCTGCAGGATCAGCGCACCGGGCGTCACCTTTACTCGGGTAACAGCCGGGCCATTTCCAGCTTCAACATCCTCAATTCAGAATTCGCCACACTGATGGCCGAAAAGGGCGCCCGTGACCGGGCCGTCCGCCAGTTGGGCGATGACATCCGGCTCAAGATCGCGATCTTCCTGAAAACCAACCCCGACAAGCCGTGATCCCGGCCCCGGCACGACCCCGGACACCCAAGGTCTCGTCATGAAACTCTCCGGCCGCCAGATCGACAGCTTCCTCGACGATCCCGGGAACACGGTCGCAGCGGTGTTGATCTATGGTCCCGACCAAGGTCTGGTGCGCGAACGCGCCGACCACATCATGCGCACCGTCGCTGGATCGACGGACGATCCCTTTCGCACTGCCTCCATCACCGAACAGGACGTCGCCGATGACGCCGAGCGGCTGGCCGCCGAACGATCCGCCATGGCCTTCGGCGGCGGCCGGCGCGCGGTCCGCGCCGATGGTGGTGACCGGCTGGCGCCGGCGGTCGAGCGCGCCCTCGCGGCCGAAGGCGATGGGCTGGTGATCATCGTCGCCGGCGACCTGACTCCTCGCGCGAAGCTGCGCAAAATCTGCGAGACGGCGCCCAATGCCGCCGCCATCCCCTGCTACGCCGATGACGCCCGCGCCATGGAACAGGTCATCCGCGACACCCTGTCTGCCGCCGGCCTGACCATCGGGCGGGAGGCCCAGGCCCATCTTGCCGCCAACCTGGGCAACGATCGGCTGATTTCCCGGCGAGAGTTGGAAAAGCTGGTGCTCTACATGCAAGGCGCCGGACCGGAAGTAACCCTGGCCGACGTCCAGGCCTGCGTCGGCGACAATGCCGGGCGCGGCACCGAAGCCGTGACACGGGCCTTGGCCGGCGGCGACGTGGCAGGCCTGCTCAGCGCCTATGCCAGCGCCCGCGACCTGGGGGAGACCGCCGTCGGCATGCTACGCGCGGCGCAACGGATGTTTCAGCGCCTGCACCTGGCGGCCGGGGATGTCGCCCGTGGCAGCCGTCCCGAACAGGCCGTCGACAATCTGCGGCCGCCCGTCTTCTTCAAAGAAAAGCCGTTGTTTATCAATGCATTAAGGTCCTGGACACCCGGCCGTCTGGGCACCGCCTTGGACGTCTTGACCGAGGCCGAGCGGGCCTGCAAAAGCGGCCTGGGGCCCGACGAGGTGATCTGCGAGCGTGCCTTTATCCGCCTGGCCCGTCTCACCCGCTAGGCCCGAACCCCTGAGCGAATCGCCGGGTTCATCCCTACCTGATATTTAGCTTCATCAGGCTGACCCAAAATCGGGCCTCAGCCTGCGCCCTACTCGCCTGCGGCTTGGCCGCTTAGGCGCTGCAACAGACCGTCGAGCTGGTCGAGGGATTTGTAATAGAGCGTGACCGAACCCTCCCGACCCTTGGCCGCGATGGCCACGCGCAGGCCGAGCAGATCGGACAAATCCGTTTCCAGGGCCCGGGTGTCCGCATCTTTTTCCTTGGGTCCACGCCGCGCACCACTGCTTTTTACCGTCGCCGCCCGCTGCACAAGCTGTTCCGTCTGGCGCACGCTGAGACCCTGCTCAACGACCTGGCGGGCCAAAGCCTCGGGTGCTGTCGCCGACAGCAGGGCGCGGGCATGTCCGGCGCTCAGTTCGCCTTTGTCGACCATGGCCTTGACCGCATCGGGCAGACCCAGCAAACGCAGCATGTTCGCGACATGAGAGCGGCTTTTGCCGACGGCCTTGGCGAGGGCCTCCTGGGTATGGCCGAATTCATCCATCAGGCGCTGCAGGCCGACGGCCTCTTCCAAGGGCGACAGATCCTCGCGCTGCAGGTTTTCGACCAACGCAACTTCAAGCGTTTCCTTGTTCGACAGCACCTTGACCAGCACCGGCACCTCGTGCAGTTGCGCCAATTGCGCGGCCCGCCAACGTCGCTCGCCGGCGATGATCTCGTAATCGCCGGGGCGGTCGGGATGTTCGCGCACCAGGATCGGCTGCAATACGCCCAGTTCACGGATCGACTGGGCCAGGTCCTGCAATTCCGCCTCGCCCATGATGCGGCGCGGCTGATAGCGGCCGGGATGGAGCTTTTCGATGGCGGTCTGACGCGCCCCGCCGGCCTGCGCCGGTGATGTATCCTCACCCAGAAGGGCCGACAGGCCGCGCCCCAGGTTTCTGCGTTTTTCCGCCATCATGATGCCCCCATCGGCTGACCGCCGCCCTGGCGTGCCAGGGCCTGGCGATGTTGCGTCTGGCGTTCGCGGCTGATGACCTCGCTGGCCAGGTTGAGATAGGCCCGCGACCCAGCACAGGCAGTGTCGTAGATCAGCACCGGGCGGCCGTGAGACGGCGCCTCGGAAATCCGCACATTACGAGGGATGACGGTCTCATAGACCTTGTCGCCGAAGTGGTCGCGGACATCCGTTTCGACCATGCCCGACAGGTTGTTGCGCTGATCGAACATGGTCAGGACGATGCCCTGAATTTCCAGGGCCGGGTTGAAGGCGGCGCGTACGCGCTCGATGGTCTGCATCAACTGGCTGACGCCCTCCAACGCGAAGAACTCGCACTGCAGCGGCACCAGGACCGCCTGGGCCGCGACCAGGGAATTGACGGTCAGCAGGCCGAGCGCCGGCGGGCAGTCGATGAGCACGAAATCGTAGGCCGGGCCGGCCGCGGACATCGCCGCTTCCAGGCTCTGCTTGAGGAAATACTCACGGCCGTCCTCATCGACCAGCTCGACCTCAATCCCCGACAGATCGATGCCGGACGGCACGATCTCCAGATTGGGGATTTCCGTCGCCAGGGTCGCCGCCGCCAGAGGCTCCGCATGGATCAGCAGATGATAGGAATTCACCGTCCGCTGCGCCCGGGCGATGCCCAGACCTGTCGAGGCGTTGCCCTGGGGGTCCAGGTCGATGATCAGGACCCGGTTGCCGACGGCGGCCAAGGCCGTGCCCAGATTGATGGCGGTCGTCGTCTTGCCGACCCCGCCCTTCTGATTGGCGACGGCGATGATGCGCGGCAGGGCCGGGATATCCGGCACCGCGGGGCCGTTCAGGCCGTCGTAAAGGGGATCAGCCATGGCGTCGTTCAAGGTCCTTGATCAGGAGAATAACGCCCTCGGAATCGCTCGCGCTGGGCATTTTCGTGACGCGCATCTTCCAGGCTTTTTCCGATTCGGTCAATTCCGCATCCGTGGCTTTGCCCTTTAAAAACAAAAGTTTTCCACCGGTTTTCAACAGGTTGTTCGACATTTCCAACAATTTGGGCAAAGGGGCCAAGGCCCGCGCGGTGATGATATCGTAGCCGGCGGCCCCGGTTTCCGCCATTTCCTCGATGCGGCGGTTCTCGATCCGCGCATGGGTGCCCATCAACCGATTGGCCTCGCGCAGGAAGGCGGCCTTGCGGCTGTCGCTTTCGACCAGGTCGAGGCAGCCGCCCTCCCCCACGCCAATATCCAGAGCGGCCAGCACTAGGCCCGGCAGCCCCGCCCCCGATCCCAGGTCGCAAACCCGCAAGGATCCCGCCGGAACCAGGGCCGCCAACTGGCCGCAGTCGAGGATGTGGCGATGCCAAATATCCGCCACCGTGGCCGGGCCGATCAGGTTGATGCGGCGCTGCCATTTCACCAGGGCCGCGACATAGGTCTCCAGACGCGCCCGACGCCCGGCCCCGTCCGCGCCGCCGAGACCGAGGGCGCGGGCGACGTCCTCAGGCATCTGGGACGCGGGGTCGGGGCTCGATTGTTTCACGTGAAACAGTCTCTGTTCGGTTGGGGCCTATATGGCCGATCGGATGGCTTGGTCAGGCGCTGAGGCGGGCGTCCCGGCGCTTTACATGGGCAAGCAGGATGGTCAGGGCCGCCGGAGTCACGCCGGGCAGGCGCGCCGCCGCGCCCAGGGTCGCCGGGCGGGCCTGCTTGAGTTTTTCCCGGACCTCGTTGGACAGGCCGGACACGGCGTCGTAATCGAGCGCGCCCGGCAGGGTCAGCCCCTCGTCGCGGCGGAAAGCGCGGATGTCGGCGTCCTGGCGCATCAGGTATTGGCTGTAGCCGGCCTCGATGGTCAGCTGATCGAGAATTTCCGGACGAAGCTCGGCGATCTCCGGCCAATGGGCCGCGATGGTCTCCGCCGTGACTTCCGGATAGGACAATAGGGTCCAAGCACTGCGCCGGGCCCCGTCCTGGTTCACGGCGAACCCGGCCTTGGCCAAGGTGTTGGGGCTGGCCTCCAGGCCTTCCAGCAGACGGCGGCCCTGGGTCAGGGCCGTCTGCTTGCGGGCGAAGGCGCGCGCCCGGTCGGCGCCGATGCAACCAATGCCCATGCCGAGCGGCGTCAGGCGCTGATCCGCGTTGTCGGCCCGCAGCTTCAGACGGTATTCGGCCCGCGACGTGAACATGCGGTAGGGCTCACGGGTGCCAAGCGTCACCAGATCGTCGATCATCACGCCGATATAAGCGTCGGCGCGGTCGAGCACGAAATCCCGGACGGGCCCTGCCCCACCGCCGGCGCCGGCACGGATCGCCGCATTGATGCCGGCCATCAGGCCCTGGGCGCCCGCCTCTTCATATCCGGTGGTCCCGTTGATCTGACCGGCCAGGAACAGACCCGGCACCCGATGGGTTTCCAGGGTCGGTGTCAGCTGCCGGGGGTCGACGAAATCGTATTCGATGGCATAGCCCGGGCGGATCATCTCCGCCTTTTCCAGGCCCGGGATGGTTTTCAGCATCGCCAGCTGCACGTCCTTCGGCAGCGAGGTTGAAATGCCGTTCGGGTAGACCGTGGGGTCGTCCAGTCCCTCGGGCTCGAGGAAGATCTGATGACGTTCGCGGTCGGCAAAGCGCACGACCTTGTCCTCGATCGACGGGCAATAACGCGGGCCCTTGCTTTCGATCTGCCCGGAATACATGGGTGAACGATGGATGTTGTCACGGATCAGGGCGTGGGTCGCCGGGGTCGTTTCCGTGATGCCGCAGGCGATCTGCGGTGTGGTGATGGTCTCCGTCAGGTACGAAAAGGGTACCGGTGGCGTATCGCCCAGCTGCTCATCCAGGCCGGCCCAGTCAATGGTGCGCCCATCCAGGCGCGCCGGCGTACCGGTTTTCAGGCGGCCCAGATCAAAGCCTAAGCGCCGGAAGGTGTAGCTGAGACCGATCGCCGGCTTGTCCCCCACCCGTCCGGCGGGAATGCGGGTTTCGCCGATGTGGATCAGGCCGCGCAGAAAGGTGCCCGTGGTGATGACCACGGCAGGGGCACGGAATTCCCGGCCGTCCACCGCGCGCACCCCGGCAAGGCGGCCGTCGGCGCCGAACATCAGGTCGTCGGCCCCGGCCTCGATGATCGTCAGGTTCTCGGTTTCCGCCAGGATGTCCTGCACGGCCAGGCGGTACAGCTTGCGGTCGGCCTGGGCCCGGGGGCCCCAGACCGCCGGCCCCTTGGACCTGTTGAGCATGCGGAACTGAATGCCGCCCCGGTCGATGGCCCGCCCCATGACGCCGTCCAGGGCGTCGATCTCGCGCACCAATTGGCCCTTGGCCAGGCCGCCGATGGCCGGGTTGCAGGACATCTCGCCGATGGTCGCGGCCTTATGGGTCAGCAGCAGCGTCGCGGCCCCCTGGCGCGCCGCCGCCGCGGCCGCCTCGGTTCCGGCGTGCCCACCGCCCACCACAATGACGTCGAAAATTCGGTCCATGGACCGCCTGCCTGACCTGTTCCGAGAAATGCCCCTTCCGCCCCGCCGATGGCGCGGAAACACAGGCCGGAATGTAGGAACCCCGCTGATCCAAGTCAAATACCTTCGCGGGCCGCCTGAACGGGCCGCCGCGCCGTCTTAACGCCCCGCCCCAGAGCAGTTTCACCCGGCGGAAGGCCCTTTGCCGGCGCGGAAACAAACCCTCGGACAGCGGAATGTTTCACGTGAAACATTCTGTCTCGGTTAGGGCGCCAGGCAGGTGAGCGAGATGCCGAACAGAGGGATCGAGGGAAATAAGAACTTCAGTTAATGCATTCTGAAAACATCAAACTGATCCCAAGGTATATCTAAATGATCAATTCATACTATATGTAGGGGGTAATAAATTAGATGCCTTAAGCTGATCACTTGCCAATGCAGAAGTCAGCGAAGATCACATCGAGCAAATCCTCCACATCAACCCGCCCCGTGATCCGCCCGATCGCCCGCGCGGCGAGGCGCAGGTCCTCGGCCACCAGCTCCGGCCCGCGCGATGACCAACCGTCGAGGGCTTGGGCCAGGGCCGCCCGCGCCTCTTCCAAAGCATGGCGATGACGGGCCCGCGTCGGGCCCGGCGCCGCCCCCGCCCCGGCCAGGGCGAGACCCCGGACGGCCTCCGTCAAGCGGATGATGAAGTCCTCCACCCCCGCCCCGGTGCGGGCCGAGAGGGCGAGCACGGGCGCGCCGTCCAGATCCAGATCCCCCACACCATCGACCGGCGCCAGGTCCGCCTTGTTGACCAACACCAGGGCCCGGCCGTCCGCCGCCAGGGCGCGCAGGTCGTCCGGCACATCCGGCCAATCGGCGCGGTCGAGAACGATCAATTTAAGGTCCGCCCAATCGGCCCGCGCCGCCGCCCGGCGCACGCCCTCGCGCTCGACCGCGTCCGTGCTGTCGCGCAGACCCGCCGTGTCGGCGACGATAACCGGCACGCCGCCCAGGTCGAGATGCACCTCGATCACGTCCCGGGTCGTCCCTGCGGTTTCCGACACGATGGCCGCGTCCCGCCCGGCCAACAGGTTCAGCAGGGTCGATTTGCCCGCGTTGGGCCGACCGAGCAGGGCCAGATGCACCCCGGCGCGGAGCCGCTCCCCCCGACGCCCGTCATCAAGATGGGCCGCAATCTCTCCGGCTAGCACCGCCAGGGCATCCCGGGCGGCGCGGTCGATGTCTTCCGGCAGGTCCTCGTCGGCGAAATCGATGCCGGCCTCGACATGGGCGATGGCCGCGATCAGCCGCGTCCGCCAGCCCTCGTAGATCTGCCCGAGCGACCCAGCCGCCTGATCCAGGGCCTGGCGCCGCTGTTCCGAGGTTTCCGCCGCGACCAGATCGGCGATGGCTTCGGCCTGGGTCAGGTCGAGCCGGCCGTTGAGGAAGGCGCGGCGGGTGAACTCCCCCGCCTCCGCCGGGCGCAGGCCCGGGATGCGGCCGAGCGCCGCCAGCACCCCCTCGACCACCGCCGGTCCCCCGTGCAGGTGAAGTTCCACCACATCCTCGCCGGTGAAACTGCCGGGGCCGGGAAAGCGAACAACCAGGGCCTGGTCGAGGGTTTCGCCGCTGGCCGGATCGTGAAGATCGCGCAGCGATGCCTTGCGGGGCGCGGGAACATTCCTGCCCGGCGTCAGCGCCGCCAGGGCGTCTCCCGCCCCGGGACCGGACAGGCGCACGACCGCGACGCCCGCCCGGGCGCCGCCGCTTGCCAATGCAAAAATGGTATGGTCGCTCACCGGCCCCCCTCGGCTGCTCGGCCGGGGCCCCCTACTTGGCTTTTTCCGGATCGTCCCCGGGGCGCAGCATCAAATCAGGCACCCGGCCGCCGTCCCGCACATGGGCCTCCAGCACCCGGTCCACGTCTTCCCGCGTTTCGCAGCGGTACCACACGCCCTCGGGATAGATGACCAGGGTCGGGCCCAGTTCGCAGCGGTCGAGACAGCCCGCCGAATTGACCCGCACCCCCTTGATGCCAAGTTCCTTGGCCCGCGCTTTCATGTAGTCACGCAGCTTCACCGATCCCTTGGCGGCGCAGCTTCCCCGGGGGTGGCCTTCTGGGCGTTCGTTGGTGCAGAAAAAAACATGCCGGTCATAGAACAGGGCCGGGTCCCCCGCTTGGTCGTGTTGGGCGTCGCTCACTTGGTATCGTCCTTCTTGGTGGTCTTGGCCTGGCCTTCGTCGCCGGACATGCCGGACATCTGATTCCAGAACATCTTCTGAAGCTGTTCGAACCCCTGGACCCCGGCGGGGAACCAGGTATTGAACATGGTTTCCGGATCAAGCGCGGACAGGTTCGCCTTCATCCGCTCCTCCAGGTCCTTCATCAGGGCATCCTGCATGGGCTTCACGTCGGGCAGGCCGAGGAACTTGCGGGCCTCTTCCGGGGTGCAGTCGATGTTCACGGTGATCTTCATGGGTCTCGCCTCTTCCTCGCCCGCAGGCCGCCCGGGGGCGATCCTTTGCAATGGCGATTAACAGCTTGTATGCAGGACACGGCACCCCAACCTAGCCAGGAGACGCGCCCGTGGCAATCGGCCATCAAGCGCGCGGCCAAAGCGGAGCATTCATGAGCGACAACCTACTCGGCAAAGAGACCAGCCCCTACCTCCTGCAGCACAAGGACAACCCGGTGCACTGGCGGCCTTGGAGTCCCGAAGCCCTGGCCGAAGCCCGCGACGGCAACAAGCCGATCCTGCTATCTGTGGGTTACGCCGCCTGCCACTGGTGCCATGTCATGGCCCATGAAAGCTTCGAGAACCCGGCCATCGCCGAGGTCATGAACCGCCATTTCGTGAACATCAAGGTCGACCGCGAGGAGCGCCCCGACCTGGACAACATCTACCAGAGCGCGCTCGCCATGATGGGCGAACACGGCGGCTGGCCGCTGACCATGTTCCTGACCCCGGATCTGGAGCCGTTCTGGGGCGGCACCTATTTCCCGCCCGCCCCCCGCTACGGCCGGCCCGGATTCCCCCAGGTTCTGGAAAGCCTGGCCGCGACCTATCGGGACGAACCCGCCAAGATCGCCGACAACGCCAAGCGCATGCGCGACGCCCTGTCCTCCCTGGCCACGCCCAAGGGCGGCGGGACCGTCACCCTGGCGGCCCTGGACGAGGTCGCCCTGCAGATGCTGCGCTTCGTCGACCCGGTCAACGGCGGCACCCATGGCGCGCCCAAGTTTCCCCAGCCCAATTTCTTCCAGGCCCTGTGGCGGGCCTTTATCCGCACCCGCGGCCCCATGTACCGGGAGGCCGTGACCGCGACCCTGGCCAACATCTGTCAGGGCGGAATCTACGATCATCTCGGCGGCGGCTTCGCCCGCTATTCCGTGGACGCCGAATGGCTGGTCCCGCATTTCGAGAAGATGCTCTACGACAATGCCCTTTTGGTCGAGCTGATGGCCGAGGTCTGGCCCATGCTCGACCCCAGCCCCAAGGCCGATCTGTTCCGCCTGCGCACGGCGGAAACCATCGCCTGGATGCTGGCCGACATGCGCTCCTCCGATGATCCCACCGCCCCCTTCGCCTTCGTCTCCGCCTACGACGCCGATTCAGAAGGGGTCGAGGGCAAATACTACGTCTGGACCGAGGCCGAGATCGACGCCCTGCTCGGCGCCGACGCGGCTGTGTTCAAGGCCGCCTACGACGTCACGCCCGGCGGCAACTGGGAAGGCCATACCATCCTCAATCGCACCGCCGATGGGGACTTCGGCGCGCCGGAGCGCGAGGCCCTGCTCGCCCGCTGCCGCGATATCCTGCTGCCGGAACGGGCCAAGCGGGTGCCGCCCATGCGCGACGACAAGGTATTGGCCGATTGGAACGGCTTGGCCGTCGCCGCCCTGGCCAAGGCCGCCGCCGTGTTCGACCGCCCCGATTGGCTGACCGCCGCCGCAGGGGTTTTCGCCTTCATCAGTGAAAACCTCACGCACGGCGACCGCCTATTCCATACCTGGTGCGCCGGCAAGGCCGCCCATCCGGGGGTGCTGGAAGATTACGCCAACCTGGCCCGCGCGGCCCTGGCCCTGCATCAAGCCACCGGCGACGCGGCCTACTTGGCCCAAGCGCAATCGCTCACCGCCGTGCTCGACCGGCATTTCTGGGATGCTGACAACGGCGGCTACTTCATGGCCGCCGACGACACGGCGGACCTGCTGACCCGATCCAAGCCCGTGCACGACAACGCCGTGCCCTGCGGCAACGGCACCATGGTCGAGGTCCTGGCCCGCCTGTACCACCTGACCGGCGACGCCGCCTATCGTGACCGCGCCGACGCCCTGATCACCGCCCTGGCCCCGGAGGAGACCATCAACCTCGCCCATCAGACCACCTTCCAGACCGGGTTCGAGGTTCTGGAAAACGCTGTGCAGGTCACCGTCGCCGGAACGGGGGCCGCCGCCGACGCCCTGGCCACAGCCGCCCTGGACTCGGGCCATCCGCGCCTGGTGCTGCTGCGCACGGCCGACGGCCAGGACCTGCCGGCCGGCCATCCCGCCGCCGGCAAGGGCCCGGTCGACGGCACCGCCGCCGCCTATCTGTGTATGGGCGCGACCTGCTCCCTGCCGATGACCGAGGCCGCTGCCTTGTCAGCGGCCCTCGCCGCCCAGACATGAGTGATTTCTACACCTCCATGAACTCCCCCGTCGGGCCCCTGACCCTGTTCGAGGACCAGGGGGCGCTGACCGCCCTGGAATGGGGCCGAGCCCCGGCGTCCCGCTCGACCCCGCTGCTGAACGAAGCGACACGTCAGCTGACGGCTTATTTCGACGGCGGCCTCCGGAATTTCGACCTGCCCCTCACCCCCGTCGGCGGGACGGAGTACCAGCAGCGCGTATGGCAGGCCATGCGCGACATCCCCTATGGGCATACGGAAACCTACGGCGACCTGGCCGCCCGCATCGACGGCGTGGCCCGCGCGGTCGGCGGCGCCTGCGGGGCCAATCCCCTGCCCATCCTGATTCCCTGCCACCGGGTCACCGGCGCCGGCGGGCGGATGACAGGCTATTCCGCCGGAGAAGGCATCGAGACAAAGCGCGCCTTGCTGCGGCTTGAGGGTGCGACCCTGATTTAGCGCCCCCGCATGCCGTCATCGGACTTGCCCCCGCCGCCCCCCGTGACCAAGATACGGCCACATACCGAAAAAGCGCCCAGGGCGACCAACCGCCCGGGACCACCACCAAGGAGGAGTTTTCCCATGACCAAGGCCATCCGCATTCACGAAACCGGCGGCCCCGAAGTCCTCAAGTACGAGGACATCGACGTCGGCGATCCCGGCAAGGGCGAGATCCGCATCCGCCAGACCGCCTGCGGCCTCAACTTCATCGACATCTACCTGCGCACGGGCCTGTACCCGCTGACCGACTTCCCTGAAATCATCGGCATGGAAGCCGCCGGCGTGGTCGAAGCCGTGGGCGAGGGCGTGACCGACAAGAAGGTCGGCGACCGTGTCGCCTATCCGATGCTGAAGGGCGGCTATACCCAGGCGCGCAACATTCCGTCGTGGAAGGCCGTGCATCTGCCCGACGCCATCGACGACCAGACCGCCGCCGCCATGATGCTGAAAGGCATGACCGCCCATTACCTGCTGCACCGCACCTATCCGGTGAAGCCGGGCGACGCCGTCCTGGTCTATGCCGCCGCCGGCGGGGTCGGCCAGATTCTCTGCCAATGGGGCAAGGCCCTGGGGGCGACCGTGATCGGCTGCGTCGGCTCCGCGGAAAAGGCCGAAATCGCCAAGGCCGCGGGCGCCGCCCATACCATCAACTATTCGACCGAGAACATCGCCGAGAAGGCCAAGGAATACACCGGCGGCGAAGGTGTTGCCGCGGCCTATGACAGCATCGGCAAGGCGACCTTCATGGCGTCCCTGGATTCCCTGCGTCCGTTCGGCGTGCTCGCGACCTACGGCAACGCGTCCGGCCCGGTCGATCCCATCAGCCCGGCCATCCTGGGGCCCAAGGGATCGCTCTACCTGACCCGCCCGACGCTCGCGACCCATACCCGCAACCCGGAAATCCTGGCCGAAGGCGCCAACGCCCTGTTCGAGGCCGTAACCTCCGGCAAGGTCAAGATCAACATCAACCAGACCTATCCCCTGGCCGACGTGGCCCAGGCCCATACGGACCTGGAAGCCCGCAAGACCACGGGATCCAGCATCCTGATCCCCTGATCGGGATCACCGCCTGAAAACAGAAACGCCGGCGAGGGAAACCCCGCCGGCGTTTTTTGATTTGATCTGTTGGCCGAGATCAGCTGTTCATGGAATCGAAGAAGTCGCTGTTGACCTTGGATTCCTTCAGCTTGCCCAGCAGGAATTCCATGGCGTCCGTAACGCCCATGGGCATGAGGATCCGGCGCAGCACCCACATCTTGGCCAGGGTACCCTTTTCGACCAGCAGTTCTTCCTTACGCGTACCCGACTTGGTGATGTCGATGGTCGGCCACACGCGCTTGTCGGACAGCTTGCGGTCAAGGATGATTTCCGAGTTACCGGTGCCCTTGAATTCCTCGAAGATGACCTCGTCCATGCGCGAGCCGGTGTCGATCAGCGCCGTCGAGATGATGGTCAGCGACCCACCTTCCTCGATGTTGCGCGCGGCGCCGAAGAAACGCTTAGGCCGCTGCAGGGCGTTGGCGTCGACACCCCCGGTCAGCACCTTACCAGACGACGGCACCACGGTGTTGTAGGCGCGGGCCAGACGGGTGATGGAATCCAGCAGGATAACCACGTCCTTCTTGTGCTCGACCAGGCGCTTGGCCTTTTCCAGCACCATTTCCGTAACCTGCACGTGGCGCGTCGCCGGCTCGTCGAAGGTCGAGGAAATGACCTCGCCCTTCACCGAGCGGTCCATGTCGGTGACTTCCTCAGGCCGCTCGTCGATCAGGAGCACGATCAGATAGCACTCGGGATGGTTCTCTGCGATGGAATGGGCAATGTTCTGCAGCATCACCGTCTTACCGGTGCGCGGCGGGGCCACGATCAGGGCGCGCTGGCCCTTGCCGATCGGGCAGATCAGGTCGAGCACGCGGGACGTCGGGTCCTTATGCTCGGGATTTTCGATTTCCATGATCAGCCGCTCATCCGGGTACAGCGGCGTCAGGTTGTCGAAGTTGATGCGATGGCGCACCGCCTGCGGGTCGGTAAAGTTGATCTGGTTGACCTTCAGCAGGGCGAAATATCGCTCCCCGTCCTTGGGCGCCCTGATCTCACCTTCGACCGTGTCACCGGTGCGCAGGCCGAAGCGGCGCACCTGGCTGGGCGATACGTAGATATCGTCCGGACCCGGCAGATAGTTCGCTTCCGGCGAGCGCAGAAAGCCAAAGCCGTCCTGCAGCACTTCAAGGACCCCGTCCCCGTAAATCGCAACATCGTTGTCCGCAAGCTGCTTCAGGATGGCGAACATCATGTCCTGTTTGCGCAGCGAGCTGGCGTTTTCGATCTCCAACTCTTCGGCATAGGCCAGAAGGTCGGCGGGCGATTTCTGCTTCAGTTCCTTGAGATTCATGTGAGGCCTGATTGATGTGTGGGGGAAAACCGGAAGGAATTAAGGGCCGGAAAAGGCGTCGGTCGGACGACCCGTCTTGGTCGCGGCGATGCGCGGGTCTGCTGGACGGCCTCTCCGCCCCCTGTTGGGCCGGTTGAAACCGTTGCGAGACATCGGACGCGCCCGGGCCGGGTTGGTCGATGGAAAAAGGATTGGGCGGGACCTTTGGTAGACCAGGCCCGAAAGAGGCGGGATGCCGTCCGCGTCGGCACTTGGGATGATTAACGAATGCGGAAAATCAAGTCAATTGAACTTTTTGTTCCAAGGCCTTCACATTTGCTGCCAACGCAGCAGCAACCTAACCCGGCTGCACGATCACCATGATGACGATAACGACCATCAGCACCGCCGGCACCTCGTTCATGAAGCGGTAAAATCGCCCGGAATGTACGTTGCGGTCCTGTTCGAAAGCGCGCCGCCATTTGCCGCAGAACACATGCATCACCATCATCGCCAGTATGCATCCGGCCTTCACGGGAAACCAGACCGTCTGCCAGATCGCCACCCCCGACGCCGCCATCAGGATCAGGCCGAACACCACGGACGCCATCATCGCCGGGTTCATGATACCCCGCATCAGGCGGCGTTCCATGATCTTGAAGGTTTCCGACTTGTCGGACCCAACCTCCGCATCGACGTGATAGACGTACAGGCGCGGCAGGTAGAGCAACCCGGCCATCCAGGCGATCACGCTCATCACATGCAGAGCCTTGATCCAGACATAGGCGGTGGCGCTCAGCTCCATGATCCGTCCTCGCTACGCCGCGCAGGGACAGGCAGACCATTCGCCGGGACAGATCCGCGCCCCCGACGGATGACACGTTCTGGTCCCCGGGCCTGAAGCCGTCTCGACGATTTCCGCCAAGGCCGCGATAAATGCCGGGGCCGTGCCCACGGCCCGCACCCGGTGATAGGCCGGCACGCCCGCATGATCCGCGACCTCGCGGTATTCGATGTCGAGTTCGACCAAGGTTTCCGAATGCTCCGACACGAAGGCGATGGGCACCACGACCAGGGGCACCTTGTCCCCGCCCGCGCGTTTGATCTCGTCATCCGTCGCCGGGCCGATCCATTCCAGGGGCCCGACCTGGCTTTGATAACAGATGATCGGATCGAAGCCGTCGATCCCCCGTGCGCAAAGATTGTCGATCACCGCCGCCGCCGTCTGCTCGACCTGCCATTGATAGGGATCACCCTTGGCGATGACCTTCTTCGGCAGGCCATGGGCGGAAAACAGAACCCGCGGCGCCCCCGTTTCCTTGGCCGCGGCGATCCCATCGGCGACCAGGTCCGCCTGGGCCGCGATCAACCCCGCCGCCGTGGGATAGCAGCAGGCCGCCCGCGCGTTCGCCGTCACCCCGGCCGCTTTCGCCGCCCTTCGCCAGTCCTTGAGGGACGAGCCCGAGGTCGTTGTCGAATATTGTGGGTAGAGCGGCAGTTCAATCACCTCATCGGGACCGAAGGCCGCAACCGCCTGGGCCGTCTCGGCACTCATCGGATGCCAGTAGCGCATGCAGACGAACACCCGGGTTTCCGGCTGGCCCCCGCCGTTCAGGGCCGCTTCCAGGGCCGACGCCTGGGCCTGGGTTTCCGACAGCAACGGCGACCGTCCGC
>CAXAVJ010000048.1:0-25237 GCA_963972065.1 uncultured Rhodospirillaceae bacterium | reverse complement strand
CCCTGCCGGGGGAACTTCCGACCATGAAGGATTGGGAAGACCACATGACCACGGCCTTCCCCGAGGTGCGCTTGAAGACCTTCCTGGAAATGCGCGGTGCCGACGGTGGGCCGTGGGCCCGGCTGTGTGCGCTTTCGGCCTTCTGGGTCGGGCTGCTGTACGATACGGAAGCCCGCGACGCCGCTTGGGACCTAGTCAAGGACTGGAGCGAGGACGAACGCGAGGCCATGCGCCGGGACGTGCCCCGTACGGCGCTCAAGACCCCGTTCCGCGACAAACAGGTCAAGGACATCGCTTGCGAAGTCCTGTGCATCGCCCGCCAGGGGCTGAAGAACCGGGCCCGTCTCGACGCCGTCGGTCTGGATGAAAGCCATTTCCTGAAGCCCATGCACCAGATCTGCGATTCCGGCATGACCCAGGCCGAGGAACTGCTGGTCGCCTATGAGCGCCGCTGGAAGGGCAACATCGATCCCGTGTTCACGGAGTACGCCTACTAACTTTGCTTGCTCCCGGGCCGGGCGCGGGGTTAGGTTCCCGCTCCATTCCAGACCCAAAGAGCCTGAACCATGACCGATCTGCGCGAAATCGCCGAAAACGCCAATGCCTGGCCCTTTGCCGAGGCCCGCGAGCTGCTGAAACAGCTCGGCGGCAAGCTGCCGGAAAAGGGCTATGTGCTGTTCGAAACGGGCTACGGCCCCTCGGGCCTGCCGCACATCGGCACCTTCGGCGAGGTCGCGCGCACGACCATGGTGCGTCATGCCTTCGAAACGCTGACCGGCATGCCGACCAAGCTGTTCGCGTTCTCGGATGATATGGACGGGCTCAGGAAGGTGCCGGAAAACCTGCCCAACCAGGACATGTTGACGGAAAACCTGGGCAAGCCCCTGACCTCGATCCCCGATCCCTTCGGCACCCACGACAGCATGGGTCATCACAATAACGCGCGGCTGCGCGCGTTTCTTGACGGCTTCGGCTTCGACTATGAATTCAAAAGCTCGACCGAGTGCTATAGGGCGGGCGCGTTCGATGCCACGCTGCTGACCCTGCTGCAACGCTATGACGCGGTGATGAAGGTCATCATCCCGACGTTGGGTGAAGAACGGCGCGTGACCTACAGTCCCTTCCTGCCCGTGTGTCCCAAGACCGGGCGCGTGCTGCTGGCCCCCGTGTTGGAAACCAACCCCGACGCCGGCACCATCGTTTACGAAAACGAAGACGGCGAAAAGGTTGAAACCCCCGTCACTGGCGGCCATTGCAAGCTGCAGTGGAAGCCCGATTGGGCCATGCGTTGGACGGCGCTGGGCGTCGACTACGAAATGTCGGGCAAGGATCTGATCGAATCCGTGAAGCAGTCGGGGGCCATCTGCCGCATCCTGGGCGGCAAGCCGCCCAAGGGCTTCACGTACGAATTGTTCCTGGACGAAAACGGCGAGAAGATTTCCAAGTCCCGCGGCAACGGCCTGACCATGGAGGAATGGCTCGCCTACGCGCCGCCGGAAAGCCTGTCCCTGTTTATGTTCCAAAAGCCCAAGACGGCCAAGCGTCTGCATTTCGACGTGATTCCCAAAAACGTCGACGACTATCTGTCGCACCTCTCTGCCTACCCGGGCCAGGACGACGCGCAGAAGCTGGCCAACCCGGTCTGGCACATCCATTCGGGCAATCCGCCCGCCCCCCAGGCGGCGCTCAGCTATTCGATCCTGTTGAATCTGGCGGGCGTGTGCGGGACCGAGGACAAGGACGTGCTGTGGCACTTCATCTCGCGCTACCGCCCGGACCTGACGGCGGAAAACGCGCCGTTCATCGACGGTCTGGTCGGCACGGCCATCGCCTACTACCGGGATTTCATCAAGCCGGCCAAGGTCTACCGCCCGCCGACGGAAGCCGAACGCGCCGCATTGCAGGATCTTGCCGACACGCTCAAGGGCATGGACCTCAAATCGGAAGCGGAAGAATTGCAGACCCAGGTCTACGAAGTCGGCAAGCGCCACGGTTTCGAGAACCTGCGCGACTGGTTCAAGGCGCTATACGAAACCTTGCTCGGCCAATCCCAGGGCCCTCGCATGGGTTCCTTCATCGCGCTTTACGGCGTCGAGGAGACGGTCGGCCTGATCGACCGGGCGCTCAAGGGCGAGGATCTGGCGCAGAGCGCCTGACGGTTCAATACATTCCGATTTCCATGCGGTGGCGGACAGGCTGGGGTCTTGTATCACCAAATTAGGAAAAAATTCTTGATATTGATTCGATCAATCTGTATAGACGAAGGATTGAACGGTGGAATTGCGCCTGTGCGCCTGTGGCGCGGCCAATCCGGCCTATAAATCAATGATCGACGTCGCGTGAACGGCCAAGCCGATCGCCGCAAGCACCACCGGCCCGGTGGTGACTGTGAACAGCAACGTCTTCTGTTGCAACGTATCCTGCCAATTCAGAGTTCCCGAAAACCAGCGCCGGATAATGCGCCGAGAAATCCAATAGGCGGCGATGAGCCATAGGACCGGCACCAAAAGCCACAGCCAAGGCCAGGGGAAATCGCCGATAAGCGCAACGCTGATCAGGACGAGCGGGAGGGGAACGATGCACAGGACCGTGACGGCCTGAAGGGCGAGGAAGGGCTTCCAAAAGTGGGACAAGGAGCCGCCAGACAGAGAAGCGAGAGCGGCGGCTTGGCAGAAAACGGCAACGGCCCAGGGCCATTGATGGATGGCCAGCAACCCTACATTCCGGTTTGCGGCATCCCGGTCCCAATCTCCGAATGTGGCCGCGTAGCCCCAAAATACGGGAAGGGATATCAGCGCGCAAAGGGCAAGCGCCCAGAAAACTCTAATCAATAAAACGTTCACAACGCCCCACAATAACCACCAATAATAGCAATATTGTGAATTTTACTCTTGTTTGAAACAGCGCGCATCCCTGAATTTGCGCGGAACATGACTTGAATTTAGCCCGCCGCCCCAACCACAAGGGCGGCTTTTTTCATGCCCAAGAAAAGGAGTTATGGTCATGGCCGATCAGCAGCAAACCGGTATCTATTTGGAAATTAAACCCGTCCTTCTCTCAAGTTCTGCGCGGACATTCCCGCAGGGCGTTCTGCGCCGCAAACACGCCTATCTCGTCTATCGTAAAGCGGATGGAACGACGGAAGTGATCCGTGGCGGATTCGCGCTCGACGACGACGACGGCGCCCGTGTCAGCGTCGAAACTGGCAAAACCATGAGAGAGAGTGAGGATAGATATGCCAACGGCGAGCGTCCCGGCACGCGCCCCTCCCGGCGTCTGCCGGTGGCGCCGGACAGGCTTGACGCTGTGTGGGCCCGCATGCGGAAACATGCGGAAAGGATCGGCGCGGCTGAAATTCCCTATCGGTTCGATACCGAACCAGAGGATCCGGATCAGACCAGTAATTCCGTCGTCCGGTCGCTTCTGGACCTGGAGAACATCCCCCTGGACCAAGCCTTGCCCGAAGGCATCGATCGGACGCAGATGAACGGTATCGAGGACAACTTGAAGGAAAAGCTGCCGGCTGCGGAGAAACGCCGGGTAATACGGCAGAAAGCCAACGAACCGGAAGCCGGTGGGGCAGAGGCGTTGCCAATCGGTGCCGAGGTCTTGCCTCTGGAGGGGGAAGAATTCGATCGTCGAGCGTTCGTGGCCAGCCTGACCCAGGGCGACGGCCCCCTGGAAGAAATACTCCTGAAGGCGCCGGGTGACCTGACCGAGGGTGAGGCGCGGCAGCTTGCGAAGCGGCGGCTCGCCACAGCAGATGCCGACGAGCGCCAGGCCTTGTTCGATTTCGAGCAGGCTCATTACGAGGACATATACGGCGCCGGCCCGGCGGCGCGGGATGCCACCGGTCGGCTCATCCAATCGGCCGCGGCGAAGTCCCCGAACAGGATGCCTATCGCGGCCTTGGGTGTTGACGACCGGCCGATCGCCGACACCGTCGCCGCCGTGGCCGAGCAAGTCGCGGATCTGGCTCAGGGGGGCGACCGTCTTGATGCCGTGCGGGCGTTGCAGCGAGGCCTCAACGTTTTGATCCGGGAACCCTGGCGCACGCCCGACTTCAATCCGGAGGTCTGGCGCGAGCGCCTGCGCAGGTCAGGTCGCGAGGAGCCTTACGCATTGATTGCCGGCGTGCGCCCCCTCAAGGACGACGGCCTTCCCGGGCCCAAGACGCGGGCGGCCCTGCGCCGCGCGGCGGCGGCCTGGGGACGCCCGGGGGTCGAGGAGGGACTGGCGCTTGGACGGTTCGACGGCTTTGCGCGGAATGCCGAGGCCGGAGGCCTCAGGACGGCGGCCGAAACGGCCTTTGCCCCGCTGTTTCCCGCTCGCGCCGCGCAGCCGGGCGGGCCTCGGCCCGAAGGCTATGGCTTGCAAATGGCCGTCAACGATCTGGGGCAGAAAACCATGGGCGGAGCCTTCCGGCCCTTAAAGGAGGACGGGGATATCGGGCCCAAGACGGAAGCGGCCTTCCATGATGTCCTGCGCGCCGCCGGACCGGATCGCTTCGCCAGCCAACTCGGCAAACGGCTCGGCTTTTTCGGCGCGGCCGGGGATGTGGCGGACGTGGCCTGAGATCAGCCGCCGGTGCCGCCCACCGTCAGCTGATTGACCAGCAGCGTCGGCTGGCCGACGCCGACAGGCACGCCCTGGCCGTCTTTGCCGCAGGTCCCGATGCCCGGGTCCATTTCCATATCATTGCCGACCATGCCGACATGGTTCAGCACATCCTTGCCGTCGCCGATCAGGGTCGCCCCCTTCAGGGGGCGGCCGACCTTGCCGTTTTCGATCTCGTAGGCTTCCGTGCAGGAAAACACGAACTTGCCGGACGTGATGTCGACCTGGCCGCCGCCGAAGCTGACGGCGTAGACGCCCTTTTTCACGGACGCCAGGATTTCCTTGGGGTCCTTGTCGCCGCCCAGCATGTAGGTATTGGTCATGCGCGGCAGGGGCTGATGGGCGTAGCTTTGGCGCCGCCCGTTGCCCGTGGGGGCCATGCCCATGAGCCGCGCGTTGGTGCGGTCCTGCATGTAGCCCTTGAGGATGCCGTCTTCGATCAGCACGGTGTTCTCGGCGGGCGTGCCTTCGTCGTCGATGGTGAGGGACCCGCGCCGGTCTTGAATCGTGCCGTCGTCGACCACGGTCACACCCTTGGCGGCCACGCGCTCACCCATCAATCCGGAAAACACCGATGTCTTCTTGCGGTTGAAATCGCCTTCCAGCCCATGGCCGATGGCTTCGTGCAGCAAAATACCGGGCCAGCCCGGACCCAGGACCACGGGCACCTCGCCGGCAGGGGCTGGGACGGATTGCAGATTGACCTCGGCCTGGCGGAAGGCTTCGTCGACCACCGCTTTCCAGCTGGCCGCGTCCATGTAGCGTTCATAGGTCACGCGCCCGCCGACGCCGTAGCCGCCCGTTTCCATGCGGCCGTCCTGTTCCAGCACGACAGAGACGTTCATGCGCACCAGGGGGCGGATATCGGCGACCCGATGACCGCCCGAGCGCAAAATCTGCACCGCCTGCCAGTTGCCGAGGATCGAGGCCGAGACCTGGCGCACGCGGGGGTCCTTGGCGCGGGCATAGGCGTCGATGGCGCGCAGCAGGTCGACCTTTTCCTGAAAATCGACGAGGGCGAGCGGATTGTCTTCCATGTACAGCGCCCGGTTGGTGCCGTTCGGGGCGGCGGCCAGGCTGCCCGTATGGCCCCGGCGCACGGCCTTCACCGTTTCGCCGGCGCGGCCGATGGCGGCTTCCGACAATTCGGAGGCATGGGAATAGCCCGTGCTTTCCCCGGCGATGGCGCGCAGGCCGAAGCCCTGGGCCGTGTCGAAATTGGCGGTCTTGATTTGGCCGTCGTCGAGCACCAGGCTTTCCGATTGCCGGTATTCCAAAAACAGCTCGCCGTCGTCCATGCCCGTCAGGGCGTCGTCCAGCAGGCCCTGCACGCGGCCCCGGTCCATGCCGGTGCGGTTGAAGAACAGGTCGTCGGTGGCGGCAAGATCGGTCATGGCATCCCTTTGGGGGTTAAGCGGGCGTTGAAATTTAATGGGCACGAAACGGCCCAGTCCTGGTTATATAGAGGCCCTGGTTATATAGGGACCGTTGAAGGCATTTTCGAGTATACGGGTGACCATGTTCAAGGAACATCCCCTGCGCCGCGCGCTCGCGGAAGAAATTCACGCCCGCCCGCCAGCCAATCTGGCGGCGCCCGTGCAAGTCTCGCATATCGCCCTGATCTCGGGCGAGGACGGCATGGCGCCCCACGTCGCCCATCTGGAAGCGCTCTGCAAGCACTTCCGCGTTGCCCCGCCGCCGGCGGATGCGACCCATTTCTCGGCGGAACTGGGCGAGGTTCAACTCAAGTGGGAACGCCATACGGAATTCTCCACCTTTACCATCATTCGCCCGGGCGCCTTTGCTCAGCCGTTCAAGGGTACGGCCGTGGACAGTCTGCCCAAGGATTGGCTGACGGATTTGCCGGGCCAAGTCATCGCCGCCTGCCATGTGGCGGTCGAAACGGGGCTTGGAAGCCATCGCACGCCCGCCGACCTGGCGGGACTGTTCGACAACAATCCGATCACCGGCTCCATCGTGTCCGGCGGCAACGCGTGGCTCTGGGCCGATTTCCAGCTTCATTCCGACGGCTTCACCCGGTTCCTGTTCAACGTCGGCGAAATTACGCCGCCGACCCTGGGCCGGCTGATCCAGCGCATGCTGGAAATCGAGACCTACCGCATGATGGCCATGCTGGCCTTTCCCCTGGCCAAGGAATCGCGTCCGCGCCTGACGGCGGTGGAAACCAAACTGGGCGGCATCATCGCGCGGCTCGGCACCCGTGAGGCGGTCGAGGACGAACGACAGTTGTTGGACGATCTGTCGGCCCTGGCCGCCGAGACCGAGGCCGTTAACGTGGCCACCGCCTATCGCTTCGCCGCCGCCCGGGCCTATCACGAACTGATCAAGCGGCGCATGGCGTCGATGCGCGAGGAACGCATGGAGGGCGTGCCGCCGGCCATGGATTTCCTTGACCGCCGCTTTGCGCCGGCCATGGAATCCTGCGAAAACCTGTCGACGCGGGTGGAAAGCCTGTCGGGCCGCATCTCGCGGGCGACCTCGCTGCTGCGGACCCGGGTCGACGTGGCACTGGAGGCCCAGAACCGCGACCTGCTGGAATCCATGAACCGCCGCGCCCGCCTGCAGCTGCGCTTGCAGGAAACGGTCGAGGGGCTGTCTGTCGTCGCCATCAGCTATTACCTGCTGTCGCTGGTGTCCTACCTGGCCAAGGGGGCGAAGACGGCGGGCCTGTCGCACGTCGACCCCTACGTCGTCGTCCTGGTCGCCTTTGTGCCTGTGGTCGTCGGCATCGGGTTCGGCGTTCGGCGCATGCGCCGGGTGATCGAAAAATCGACGGACGGCAAGACGCCCCCCGATCCCTGATCCCAACGCTTGGCCCTTGACGTTTTCCGGGGCGGCTGTATTTTTCAGCTTCGTGGTGATTTGTTCGACCAGCTTGCGGCCACGTTAAAAATCCCGCTAAACGGTCTGTGGCGTTCTCGCCCTGACCCTTTGTTTTTAGCGGTCGGGGTTTTTTTATGGCCGGGCCGAACCAGAAATTCAGCCTGCCTGGAATAATGAAGAGAGCGTGAGATGACAGACGACAACAGCAATCCCGAAACCTGGCGCCCGGCGACCCAGATGGTGCGCGGCGGCACCCTTCGTTCGAACTTCGAGGAAACGTCGGAAGCCATTTTCGCGACCTCGGGCTACGTCTATGCCTCGGCCGAACAGGCGGAACAGGCCTTCAAGGGCGAGGTCGATCGCTACATCTATTCGCGCTACGCCAACCCGACCGTCGTGATGTTCGAACGCCGCATGGCGCTGATGGAAGGGGCCCAATTCGGCATGGCCTTCGGCAGCGGCATGGCGGCGATGTTCGCATCGCTCGCCAGTTTCGTGAAGGCGGGCGACCGCGTGGTCGCGTCGCGGGCCCTGTTCGGCTCCTGCCTCTACGTGGTCCAGGACCTGCTGCCGAAATACGGGGTCGAGACCGTTTTGGTTGACGGCACGGACCTGGCGCAATGGGAAGCGGCCCTGTCCAAGCCGACCGTCGCCGTGTTCCTGGAAACACCGTCCAATCCCTGTCTCGACATCATCGACGTGAAGGCCGTCGCCGACCTGACCCACAAGGCCGGCGGGCGGCTGATCGTCGACAACGTGTTCGCCACGCCGGTGCTGCAAAAGCCGCTGACCCTGGGTGCCGACATCGTCATGTATTCGACGACCAAGCATGTCGACGGCCAGGGCCGCTGCATGGGCGGCGCGCTCCTGACCAATGACGAAGCCTATTATGCCGACCATTTGGTGCCCTGGATGCGCCATACGGGGCCGGCCATGAGCCCGTTCAACGCCTGGACCATGCTCAAGGGCTTGGAGACCATCAATATCCGCGTCCGCCAGCACTGCGAGAACGCCCTGGCCTTGGCCGAATTCCTCGAAGGGCAATCCGGCATCGTCAAGGTGCTCTACCCGGGCCTGAAATCCCATCCGCAGCATGCCCTCGCCATGCAACAGATGTCCGGCGGCTCGACCATGCTGTCGTTCGAACTGGCAGGCGGCAAGCCGGCGGCCTTCCGCTTCCTCAACGCCCTCAACCTGGTCGATATCTCCAACAACCTGGGCGACACCAAATCGCTCACGACCCATCCGGCGACCACGACCCATCAGCGCCTGACGCCGGAAGATCGCGCCGCGCTCGGCATCGGCGACGGGCTGATCCGGCTGTCGGTCGGGCTGGAGGACGTCGAGGATCTGAAGGAAGATCTGGCGCGCGGGCTTAAGGCGGCGAACTCGTAGCAACTAGTTGCAGTCGGATATTATGCTCTGAGCGGGGCAATAATTACGTCGGCTGAAGTGTATGTATCACGTCGATTAGAGCGACGGTGAAGAACCAATAAGCTTGAACGACCATCATGATAGCAAGCATCTGCATTGCGCTACTGCTGAATAGCAGTGACGCGCTGTTTCGGGCATGAACTTTGAATACCGACCAGTTCATCGCCAATAGCTCCACGCGAAGAAATCCGAAGACTGTTGCAACCGCTCCTGTTAGAGCGCCCGCTAATAGAAGCGCCAGTGCATTTGTTAGCGAGGCAACCAAGCAAGTATTTTCGTTCCCATTCCATAGCCGCCCAACGAACGCCAAAATTGCAGCGGCGGCTGCCCCATTTAAAATGATGGCGGAGCGCAGAGCGACAGCGGCTAGATCAACTGCGCCTTTATTGTTCTGAGTTATTTCGTCTCTATGAAGTTCGTATCGTTCCGAGTATGCGTCATACTCCGATTGGGTCATCGAGGTATTGCCGATTGGCACAGATCGGTGGAGCAGCCAGAAAAAGAACACCCCTGTTAGGGCTAAAGTTGGCACGCTGACGGCGCAGACTTCGAGAAGTCGTTGCATGTGAAAATGCTCCTTTTGCACGCCAAAAAAATATAATGAAAAAATACTGTCTTAAAAATAGTGATTTATACGGCAATATTCGGAGGTGACAATCGCGCCACCTACACTCCTGCTATCTCACCCTCACAATTAAGTGGCAGGCGGCAATCAATTCTGAATTTTCGTGGCGGTTGAAATAACGAGGTAGGTAGTTACTTCTGCACCCAAGGCAGGCCGTCGACTTTCCACCCACCCATGGTGCCGCGGTGGTTGGCGCCGTCCTTGTCGCCTTCGAAGCCGGTCAGGATGTTGTAGGACTTGGCGTAGCCCGCTTCCGTCGCGGCCTTGGCGGCGGCGATGGAACGCACGCCCGAGCGGCACAGGAACAGCACGGTCGCGTCCTTGTCGGCGACCTGGTCTTCCAGGTCGTCGGTGAACTCCGGATTGACGTCGCCCTTGGGGAACAGCACCCAGGAAATCATCCGCAATTCCTTGCCCAGGGGCGACAGGTCCGGCAGGCCCACATAGGCCCATTCCGCATAGGTGCGCACATCGACCAGCACGGCCTTGGGGTCCTTCTGAAGAAGGTCCCAGGCGTCCTTGGGCGTAATGTCTCCGGCGTATCCGTCAGTCATGGAGTGTCGTTCCTGGTTCGCTCGGCCTGTTCCGAGACGCGGCCCATGTATCGCGCAGCCCGCCCTAGGCGTCCAGCACTTTCAACATTTCCGGGACGGTGACGAATTTCTCGCGCGGGCTGTCCCGGCCTTCGGCGCGGGCGGCCTCGGCGGCCTCGATCTTCTTCCAGTCGTCGAAGGTGACGACGCGTACATCGCGCTCTGCAAGCAGCGGGACCAGGGCCGCGCGTCCCGGTTTTCCCGGCGCGTCCTTGAAGTCGTCGCAGATGTATTCGGCGACGGTCACGCCGTCGGGCCGGTTGGAGGAAATCACCCCCGTCGGCCCGCGCTTGATCCAGCCGACGGCATACAGCCCGTCATCGACCCGCCCGTCCCGGTTGGGGATGATGCCGGCCTTGTCGTCGAAGGGGGCCCCTTCGATGGGGTCGGAGCGGTAGCCGATGGCGGCGATCACCAGGCCGCAGGGAATTTCGAACAGCTCGCCCGTGCCCTCGGCGCGGCCGTCGACGACGCGGGTGCGCTCGAAGCTCACGGCCTCGACCTGGTCATCCCCCAGGATCGCGACCGGCTGGGCGAAGAACTCGAAATGGATGCGCTTGGGCTTGGATGCCGGATTCCTGGTTGCGTAATCGCGCAGGTTCACCAGATTGCGTTCGGCCAGACGTTTGGCGCGGGGGTCCATGTCGTCGGGCGCGGAATCGGGTAGTTGTTCGCCGCGGGCCAGCGGCACCGCCTGTTCAAGATCACCCAGTTCGCGCAGTTCCACATTGGTGAACTTGGCGTCGAGCGGGCCGCGCCGGCCGGTCAGGTAGACGTCGGTGAGCGGCGCCGTCTCGATCATATCCAGGGCATGGGCGGCGATGTCGGCCCCCGCCATGCCCTCGCGTGAGCGCACCAGCACGCGGGCGCAATCCAGCGCCACGTTGCCATTGCCGATGACCACGGCGGCGCGGGTGTTGAGGTCCGGCTCCAGGTCGCGGAAATCGGGATGGCCGTTGTACCAGCCGACGAAGGCGGCGGAGCCGTGCACGCCGATCTTATCGGCGCCGGGAATGGTCAGCTTACGGTCGCTGGGCGCGCCCACGGCCAGCACCACGGCGTCGTACATGTCGCGCAGTTCGGCCAGGGAGACGTCCTTGTTGACCGCGACATTGCCGAAATAGCGGACCTGATCGAACAGGGCCGTCTGTTCGTATTTGCGCGCGACCTTCTTGGTGGTTTGGTGGTCCGGCGCCACGCCGCCCCGGATCAGGCCGTAGGGCGTGGGCAGGCGTTCGATGATGTCGACCTGGACGTCGCAGTCGCCATTCACGAGAGCGTCCGCCGTGTAGAAACCGGCAGGACCAGACCCGATGATGGCGACGGTGATTGTCATCCGTCCTGGTTAGCCCCTACCTGGGGTAAGGTCAATCCACCGTCCACGTTCGCCCGGCACGAAGCAGCTTGTTGAAGTCCGGTTTTTCGGCCGGGGTATGGCTGCGGATCAGGTCGCCGACTTCGTCGTCGTAGCTTTGCCCCGGCGCGCAGTAAAGCACGCCCAGGGCCACGGGCATGGCCGGCGGCTCCATATGGGCGAGCAGGATCGCGATCATCTTGTTGGTCTCGTCATGGACCAGGATGTCGGCCTCGCTCACGCCGTTCTCGCCGATCATGACGGCTTCCAAAGACAGGGTCTGGATGTTCAGGCGCAGGCCCTTTTCCCCGTCCTTGCCGAAGATCAGGGGCTTGCCGTGTTCGACATAGATCTGCCGGTCCGACGCCACGTCGCGGCCCGTGAAGTTTTCGAACACGCCGTCGTTGTAGACCTTGCAGTTCTGGAAAATTTCGACGAAGGACGTGCCCTTGTGGGCATGGGCGCGGGCCAGCACGCCGGGCAGGTGTTTCTGGTTGCTGTCGATGCCGCGGGCGATGAAACGCGCGCCCGCGCCGATCGCGAACACCGTGGCAGAGGCCGGATTATCCAGCGAGCCCCAGGGTGTGGAGGGCGAGCGGGTGCCCTGGCGCGAGGTCGGCGAATACTGACCCTTGGTCAGGCCGTAGATTTCGTTGTTGAACAACAGGAACTGCAGGTCGACGTTGCGGCGCAGCAGGTGGAACAGATGATTGCCGCCGATCGACAATGCGTCCCCGTCGCCGGACACGACCCAGATGTCCAGGTTCGGATTGGCCAGCTTCAGGCCTGTGGCGAAGGCGGGGGCGCGGCCATGGATGGTGTGGAATCCATAGGTCTTCACATAATAAGGAAAGCGCGCGGCGCAGCCGATGCCCGATACGAACACGGTGTTTTCGGGCCGGGCACCGATATCGGCTAGCGTCTTCTGCACGCCCTTGAGGATGGCGTAATCGCCGCAGCCGGGGCACCAGCGCACTTCCTGGTCCGTGGCGAAATCCTTGGGCGTTAGTTTTTCAGGCGGGGTGACGACGTTCATCTCAGTTCTCCAGCCGGGCGCGGATGGCGTCCTCGATTTCGATGATCTTGAAGGGCTGGCCGGACACCTTGTTCAGGCCCTCGGCCGGCACCAGGTATTCGGCGCGCAGCACGTTGACGAGCTGCCCATGGTTCATTTCCGGCACCAGAACCTGCTCGAACCCCTTCAGCAGGCCGCCCAGATTTTCCGGGAACGGCCAGAGGTGGCGGATATGGATATGGCTGACGTCCAGGCCTTGCGTGCGCAGGTTGGCGACGGCGCGGCTGATCGGCCCGTAAGTCGATCCCCAGCCGACGACGGCCAATTTGCCTGACGTGTTGCCGTCCTCGACGCCTTGGGCCGGAATGTCGCGGGCGATGCCCTCGATCTTGGCGAACCGGGTGTCGGTCATTTTCTGGTGGTTGTCGGGATCGTAGGAGATGTTGCCGGAATCGTAATCGCGCTCGATCCCGCCGATGCGGTGCTCCAGCCCCGGCGTGCCCGGCACGGCCCAGACCCGGGCCAGGGTGTCGTCATCACGCAGGAAAGGATGGAAGCCTTCCGGGTCGGTGCGGAAATTGACCGGGATTTTGGCGTAATCATTGATGTCCGGAATGCTCCAGGGTTCGGCCGCGTTGCCGATGTAGCCGTCGGTCAGGATGAACACCGGGGTCATGTACTTGATGGCGATGCGCACGGCTTCGATCGCGACGTCGAAGCAGTCGGCGGGCGCGCGCGCGGCCAGGACGCACAAGGGGCTGTCGGCGTTGCGGCCCAGAACAGCCTGATACAGGTCCGACTGTTCCGTCTTGGTCGGCATGCCTGTGGACGGTCCGGCGCGCTGCGAGTTGACGATGATCAGCGGCAGTTCGGTCGAGATGGCAAGGCCGATGGCCTCGGTCTTGAGCGCGATGCCCGGTCCCGACGACGAGGTCACGCCGAGCGACCCGCCGAACGATGCCCCGATGGCGGCGCAGGCGGCGGCGATCTCGTCCTCCGCCTGGAAGGTCACGACGTTGTGGTCGATCATCTTGGACAGCGAATGCAGCAACTGCGATGCCGGGGTGATCGGGTATGACGCGAACACCATCTTGATGTCGGCCAGATGGGTGCCCGCCGCCAGACCCCAGGCCAGGGCCTCGGCCCCGGTCACGGTGCGGTAGGTGCCGGGCGCGATATCGGCGGCGTCGACATGGAAGCCATGCACGCCGTCGGGCAATTCCATGGTTTCGGCGACCGTATGGCCCGCGTCCATGGCGGCGACGTTGGCGGCGGCGACGTCCGGGCGTTTGCCGAATTTGGCGATCAGCCAGTCGGCGGTCGGCTTGCGGTCGCGGCCGTACATCCAATAGACGAAGCCCAGCGTCCACATGTTCTTGCAGCGAAGTGCTTCTTGCTTGGACAGGCCCGTGTCCTTGACCGCTTCCATGGTCAGCTTGGAGATGTCCAAGGCGACAAGGTGGTAGCCGTCCAGGCTGCCGTCTTCCAGCGGATTGCTGTCGTATCCGGCTTTGCGCAGGTCGCGTTCGCCGAAGCTGCCGGTGTCGGCGATGATGACGCCGCCCTGTTTCAAGCCATGCAGTTCGACCTTCAGCGCCGCCGGGTTCATGGCGATCAGCATGT
The DNA here is from genome assembly GCA_963972065.1 of uncultured Rhodospirillaceae bacterium. GTDB lineage: Bacteria > Pseudomonadota > Alphaproteobacteria > Rhodospirillales > Casp-alpha2 > UBA1479. The sequence goes on along the minus strand of CAXAVJ010000048.1, from coordinate 11,132 downwards.
CGAAGGCGTCGCCCGCGGTCTTGATCACGCGCGATCCGAAATTGATCTGGAACGACGACACGCCGAAAGTGGTGCCGGCGGGGGCGCGAATTTCCGCGGGGAAATCGGGGAAGGTCGACAGGTCATTGCCGGCGAAGGCGGTGGCCAGGGTGAACTGCCCGCCCGTCAACTGCATGCCGTCGCCGGAGTCGCCCGCAAATCGGACGACGGCGGATTCGACGGTTTCACGATGGGAGGGGTCGGAGGTCTTTTCGGCAAGCGCGGTGTTGGACATGTTTTGGCGATCCATTGACGTTCAACCGGCGTTTATGAAAACGGCGGTTGCGATGTGGGCTCACGACCGGCGCCCGCCGGCCGTCGATGCCTTGAAGAACCGCCCTGCGAGGCCGTTACTTCATGATTGCAAATTATCTAGTGCACCCCATGGCGCAGAACAACCACAGTTTAAGTAGTGTTACAGTCCACGATTATCCTGGCCCCAGGGCCCCTGCGGACCATATTTAAGACCGGAACCCATCCTACATCCACAACCAAGACGGAACATCATGACCGCCACAGGCAATATTATCGACCGGCTTCAATCACTTATCGGCAAGGCCGAGGCGCTGGGCGCCGATGCGGCGGACGCGGTTTTTGTCCGCTCGGCGTCGTTGTCGCTGTCGCAGCGGCTGGGTAATCCCGAAGATTTGATGCGTTCGGAGGACAATGATCTGGGCCTGCGCGTGTTCGTCGGCAAACGCCAGGCGGTGGTTTCGTCCTCGGATATGTCCGATTCGGCCCTTGATGAATTGGCTGAGCGCGCCGTCGCCATGGCCGGTAACGTGCCCGAGGACGCGTTCTGCGGCCTCGCCGACCCGGACCAACTGGCGACCGAACTCGCCGACATCGATGACTTTGATCCGACGGAGCCCACGGCGGAACATCTGATCGCGCTCGCCGCCCGGACCGAGGACGCGGCCCGTGCCGTGCCCGGCGTGACCAATTCGGAAGGGGCCAGCGCCAGTTGGGGGTCGAGCGAGATCGCGCTGGTCACCTCCACCGGCTTTGCGCAGACGCGTAAGTCGTCCCGCCACAGCATCGGTGTTTCGGTCCTGGCCGGCACCGGTACGGCGATGGAACGGGATTACGACTACGACACCAAGGTCTACGGAAGCGACCTGGCCGATGCGGAATCCATCGGGCGGTCGGCCGGTGAGAAAGCGGTCAAACGGCTCAACCCGCAGAAGGTGTCGACCCAGCAGGCGCCGGTGATTTTCGATCCGCGCGTCGCCAACACCATTCCGGGCCATATGTCCTCGGCCATCAACGGCTCTTCCGTGGCCCGCGGCACGACGTTCCTGAAGGACGCCATGGGCACGCAGATCTTCGCCGACGGCGTGACCATCGTCGACGACCCGCACCGCCGCCGGGGCTTGCGCTCCAAACCCTTCGACGGCGAGGGCGTGGCGACGCGGCGCCTGAACGTGGTCGAGGACGGCCGCCTGACGACCTGGATTCTCGACTGCCGTTCGGCCCGGCAGTTGAAGCTGACGACCACGGGTCATGCCTCGCGCGGCACCTCGTCGCCGCCGTCGCCGGGGGCGTCGAACCTGTACATGGAGGCGGGCACGGTATCGCCCCAGGACCTGATCTGCGGGATCAAGCAGGGCCTGTATGTGACGGAGCTGATCGGCATGGGCGTGAACGGCGTGACCGGCGATTATTCCCGAGGCTGTTCCGGGTTCTGGATCGAGAACGGGAAGCTGACATTTCCGGTCAGCGAACTGACCATCGCCGGCAACCTGAAGGACATGTTCAAAGCCATCACCCCGGCCGACGATCTGGAATTCAAGTACGGCACCAACGCCCCGACCCTGCGCATCGACGGCATGACCGTCGCCGGCAAGTGACGGGGACAGGACCATGACCAGCAACCGCCAGATCATTTTCAAAAGCCGGCCCGTGGGCTGGGTGACCCTGGATAATTTCGATACCCGCGACGCCGCGATGCCCGATGTGGGCGACGGCGACGTTCTGGTGCGGGCGATCTACATGTCGCTCGACCCCTATATGCGGGGGCGCATGGACGCGAGCAAATCCTATGCCGCCGGCTTCCAGATCGGCGAACCGCTGCAGGCCCGCGTGATCGGCCGTGTCGCGGCGTCCCGGAACGCCGACTATCCGGAAGGCACCCTGGTGTTCGGCACGCTCGACTGGGCGGATGTCACCCTGGTGCCGGGCGGCAAGGGGCTGAAGAAGATCGACCCTGCCGCCGCCGACGTGCCGCTGACCTGGCATCTGGGGGCGCTCGGCATGCCGGGCATGACCGCCTGGGTCGGGCTCGACTTCACCGATCCGAAACCGGGCGATACCCTGTTCGTCTCCGCCGCCTCGGGCGCGGTCGGCCAGATCGTCGGCCAGATCGGCCGCCTGCGCGGCTGCCGGGTGGTCGGCACGGCGGGCACGGATGCCAAGGTGGCGTATCTCACGGACGACCTCGGTTTCGATGCGGCCTTCAATTACCGGACCGCCGGCGACGACATTCTGGGCGCGCTTCAGGCCGCCGCCCCCGACGGCATCGACATCTATTTCGACAACGCCGGCGGGCCGATCCTCGAAGCGGCCCTCGACGCTGCCAACCGGTTCGCCCGCTTCGTCGAATGCGGCATGATCTCGCAGTACAACCTGACCCGCGACGAGACGCCGGGCATCCGCAACATGACCCATGTGGTGCGCAAGGCGATCCGCATGCAGGGCTTCATCGTCTCCGACCACGCCGACCGCCGCGCCGAATTCGATGCGGAGATGATTGATTGGCTGAAGGCCGGAAAGATCAAATACCGGATCGACGTCGCCGAGGGCCTGGATGCCGCCCCCGCCGCCTTCATCGCCATGCTAAAGGGCGAGAATTTCGGCAAGCAGGTGGTGCGGATCAGCGCCGAGGACTGATTCCTAGACCAGCTTCGGGAAATCCGTGACGCCGACGTCATGGCCCATCTGGGTCAGGACCGTCGTCAGCTGCCCCCGGTGGTGGGTCTGGTGGTTGAACATATGGCTGACCAGGATCCAGCGCGGCTGGTTGAAGGTCAGGCCATCCGTGCGCGAGGTCCATGTCACCGTTTCCGACAGCCAGGCATCGGTCAGGGCCGCTGCCCAGGCCGTGATTTCGTCGTCCAACGCCCTGCGTGCGGCGCGCAGTTCGTCGAAGCCGGAAAACAGTTCGACATGCGTCCCCGGGGTCGGGCGGTTGCCGCCGTCGAACCGGTTCATCCAGGCGTTGTCGCCGAACATCAGATGGTTGAGCGTGCCGTGCACGGATTTGAAGAACGCCCCCCGGTCGGCTTTTCGGTCGGTGTCCGGAATGTCGGCGCAGACGGCATAGACGGCGTCGTTCATGGCGCGGTTGTATCGGGCGAAGGTCTGGTACAGCGCGGGCAAGGACATGGTCGGCTTCCTTCGGGGGGAGGAGGGACGGCCCGCCAGTCTAGAGAGGAAGGCCGCTGCCGATAAAGAGGGAGGCGGGAAAAACCCTTATGCCGGAACCAGCATGTTCAGGCGCTCACGCGCGATGCGGGCGTCCAGCGGCAGGCGGGTGACGATGTCGCCGTCGCCCTGCACGGGCTCACCGGCCACGCCCTCGACGATGATCGAGGTCGCGGGGATAACTTCGTAATCGGGCAATTTATCGAGCCGGCCCAAGACCATCCAGACGGTGTAGCGCAGCGCACTCCACGGCCCCACGGATTTGAACAGGCAGACATGCAGGCGCGGGTCGCCCAAGGCCGCATCCTTGGCGCAAACGAAGCGCCCGCCGTAAAAATGGCCGTTGGCGAACACGGCCGAGCCCACCTCATAAGGTTTGCCGTCGACCATCAGCCGGTAGGACCGGAACTTGTAGCGGAAGAACCCGCAGAGCGTTTCCCACACATAGGCCGATTTGCCGATCAGCCGTTTCAGGCCCGCATCGACCGAGGCCACCACATGGGCGTCAAAGCCGACGCCCGCCATCATTACGAAGCGCCGTCCGTTGACGTCGCCCAGGTTGACCGGCCGGGTGCGGCCCAAGGCGATGGTGCGGGCCAAACCGACATCGTCCGTCGGCAGGTCCAGTTCGGCGGCCAGCACGTTGGCCGTGCCCAGCGGGATGATGCCCAGCGGCATCTGCCGCCCCGCCAGGCCGTTGATGACCTCGTTGATGGTGCCGTCGCCGCCGGCGGCGACGATCACGTCATAGACCTCGGTAGATGCTTCGCGCGCCGTGCGTTCCGCATCGCCGCGGGCCCGGGTTTCATGCAGGGTGACGTCGGCGCCGAGGCTCCACATGATCTCCAGAATACGGGTCAGGCGCGCGCGGCGGCGCGCCCCGGCGGTCGGGTTGAAGATCACAAGAACCTTGCGGGGAGCAGCCATCAGCGTGTCCGGCTCCCCCGGGAGGGCGTTTGAATCGGGCATGATGTGTCGTTTAGACCCAGGAATGTGGCACTTTTGTTGCGACTATAATTTCAAATCTATTTCCCGTGTGTGAAGTTTCCATGACAGGGACTGAAAGTAATGGCGGACATATGGTCAATTACATAAAAGTCCCCACTAAATATAGGCCATGCGACAACAACCGCCGTGGACGACATGAACGCTGTAAACCGGAAGACGTCTTACAAGTTCCGCTCGATCTGGATTTCCGACATCCATCTGGGCACCCGGGGATGTCAGGCGGAAATGCTGCTCGATTTTCTCAAGCATACGGAATCGAAATACCTCTACCTGGTCGGCGACATCATCGACGGCTGGCGCATGCGCCGGGCCTGGTATTGGCGGCAGGCCCATAACGACGTGATCCAGAAGATCCTGCGCAAGGCCCGCAAGGGCACCCGCGTGGTTTACGTGCCCGGCAACCACGATGAAAATTTCCGCGATTTCTCCAACCATCGGTTCGGGCGGGTCGCCGTGCTCAACGAGGCCTATCACACCATGGCCGACGGGCGGCGCTTCCTGGTCATCCATGGCGATCAGTTCGACGGCGTCGTGAAATACGCCAAGTGGTTGGCCTTCCTCGGCGACAATGCCTACAACGCGGCGCTGATGCTGAATCTGTGGCTGAACATCGTCCGGCGCAAGTTGGGGTTCTCCTACTGGTCGCTGTCTGCCTACTTGAAACACAAGGTCAAGAACGCGGTCGAATTCGTATCCAGTTACGAAGCCGCCGTGGTCGGCGAGGCACGCAAGCGCGGCGTGCAGGGCGTGATCTGCGGTCATATCCACACCGCCGAGATGCGTGACATGGACGGCATCCTCTACTGCAACGATGGCGACTGGGTCGAAAGCTGCACGGCCCTGGTCGAACACGAGGATGGGCGCCTGGAAATCATCAAATGGGCGGAACTGCGCGGCCTATCCTTCCTAAGGGACGAAGACGCATGCGACTCCTCATCGTCACCGATGCCTGGCTTCCCCAAATCAATGGTGTCGTCCGAACCCTCGACACGCTGAGGCAGGGGCTGGAAAAACGCGGTCACCAGGTCCGCCTGGTGACGCCGGACCTGTTCCGCTCCATACCCTGCCCGACCTATCCGGAAATCCGGCTGGCCCTGTTCCCCGGCCGCCGGGTCGCGGCCATGATCGAAGACTTTCAGCCCCAGGCCATCCACATCGCGACCGAGGGGCCGCTCGGCGTTGCCGCCCGGGCCTATTGCCTGAAACGAAACTATCCCTTCACCACGGCCTATCACACGCGGTTCCCCGAATACGTCCACGCCCGGGTGCCGCTGCCGCTTTCCTGGCTATACGCCGTGATGAAATGGTTCCACGGGCCGTCGTCGGCGATCATGGTGGCGACCCAGACCATCGAGGATGACCTGATCGCCCGGGGTTTCCGCCCGCCCGTGCGCCGTTGGTCGCGCGGCGTATGGACGGACCTGTTCAAACCCCGCGACAAGGCGTTCCTGGATGCCCCCCGGCCGATCAGCCTGTTCACCGGGCGGGTGGCGGTGGAGAAAAACATCGAAGCCTTCCTCAAGCTCGACCTGCCCGGCACCAAATACGTGGTCGGCGACGGCCCGCAATTGGACGACTTGAAACGCAAATACCCGGCCGTGCGTTTCGCCGGTGTGAAGGAAGGCGAGGAGTTGGCGAAATATTTCGCCGCCGCCGATGTTTTCGTATTTCCGTCCCGGACCGACACCTTCGGCCTGGTCCTGCTGGAGGCCATGGCGTCCGGCGTGCCGGTCGCGGCCTATCCCGTGCCGGGGCCCTTGGACGTGGTCAACCAGTCGGGGGCCGGAGTGCTGTCCAACGATTTGGCGGCGGCGGTCAAGGCGGCCCTCGCGATTCCCGCCGAAGCCTGCCGCAATCACGCGCTGAAGTATTCCTGGGACGCCAGTTTCGATCAGTTCGAAGGCAATCTGCACGTGTTTCGCTGAGGCCTTTAGAACAGTCTTATAAATCCCTGAAATCACGCGGGATTCTTGGCCTTTCCAAGGCTACGTGGTAAAAGGTCCGACCCTGTCCCAGGAACCTTCGGAAGGACCCGAGGCCCGTGGCGTCCGCCATCGACACCCATTCTCCCGTCCACGCCTCCACGGCAAGCCTGCTCGGCCGGCTGTTCCGCGAAAGCATGCGCAGCTACGCGCGCTGGTTCTTCGCGGCATTGGCCTGCATGGCGCTGATGGCGGCGGCGACGGCGGCCAGCGCCTGGCTGATGGAGCCGGTGGTCAACGACATCTTCGTCAATCGTGACGAATCCATGCTGATGCCCGTGGGCCTGGCCGTATTCGCCGTGTTCATCATCAAGGGCCTGGCCAACTACGGACAGGCGACGCTGATGGCCTATGTGGGACTGCGCATCGTCACCGACAATCAGAACCGCCTGTTCGACAAGCTGTCGCGCATGGACGTGAAATTCTTTCAGGATTCCAACACGGGCGGACTGATCTCGCGCTTTCTGGTCGATATCAACCAGATGCGGGGGGCGGTGTCCAACGCCTGGGTTTCGCTCGGCAAGGACGCCATGACCCTGATCGGTCTGATCGGCGTCACCTTCTACCAGGATTGGCGGTTGGCGCTGATCGCCTTCATCATCTTCCCCGCCGCCCTGCTGCCCATCGTCAAGCTGGGCCGCCGCATGCGCAAGGTGACTGCCAACACGCAGCGTGAAATGGGCCTGTTCACGACCTTGCTGGAACAGACCATCCAGGGCATCCGCGTGGTCAAGGCCTACTCCATGGAAGCTTACGAGCGCGGCCGCGTCAGCGAAATCGTCGAGCGCGTGTTCAATCTGACCATGAAGGCCGAACGCACCCGCGCCCTCTCCAGCCCGATCATGGAAACCCTGGGCGGTGTCGCCGTCGGCATCGTCATCTTCTACGGCGGCTACCGGGTGATCCACGGCAACACGGATGCGGGGTCGTTCTTTTCCTTCATCACGGCGCTGCTGCTGGCGTATGAGCCCATGAAGCGGCTGGCCAATCTGAACGCGGCCCTGCAGCAGGGGCTGGCCGGCGCCGACCGTCTGTTCCAGATGCTCGACATGGAACCGGCGATCCAGGAAGCGCCCAATGCCCGTGACCTGCCGAAACCGGTCAAGGGTGCCGTCGAATTCCGCAATGTCGGTTTCGCCTATACCCAGGACCGGGCGACCCTCAACGATCTGTCCCTGACCGTGCCGGCGGGCAAGACCGTGGCCTTGGTCGGTCCGTCCGGGGCGGGCAAGTCGACGATCCTCAACCTGATCCCCCGGTTCTACGATGTCGCCGAGGGGGCGGTGCTGGTTGACGGCGAGGATGTGCGTGGCCTGACCTTCCAATCCCTGCGCGGCGCCATGGCCCTGGTCAGCCAGGAAGTCACCCTGTTCGACGATACCGTGCGCGCCAACATCGCTTATGGCCGCGCCGGGGCGAGCGAGGACGAGATTATCGAGGCGGCGAAAAATGCCGCCGCCCACGACTTTATCGCGGAATTGCCCGACGGCTATGACACCTTGGTCGGTGAACAGGGGGTCAAGCTTTCCGGTGGCCAGCGTCAGCGCCTGGCGATTGCCCGGGCGATGCTGAAGAACGCGCCGATTCTGCTGCTGGACGAAGCAACCTCGGCCCTTGATACGGAATCCGAACGCCAGGTACAGGCGGCACTCGACACCCTGATGACCGACCGCACGACACTGGTCATTGCCCACCGCCTGTCGACCGTGGTCCGCGCAGATCTGATCTGCGTGATCGTCGACGGCCGGGTCGCCGAACAGGGCAGCCATGCGGAACTGTTGGCGCGGGGCGGTCATTATAAGCACCTCTATGAACTGCAGTTCGCCGGCGAAGCCGGGGACGCCGCCCGCCAGGCGGCGGGACGGTAACCGGCCCGGGCCGGTGATCCCGCCATGCTGAAACGAATCCTGAAAAGCGATGGATTGCGCCGGGCGTTGTGCTGGCTGGGCTCGCTCTATATCCGTCTGGTCCATGCCACGGGCCGCTGGCAGGTCATCGGCGGTGACGCCGCCCGCGCCCATTGGGCCGCAGGCAGGCCCTTCATCCTGTGTTTCTGGCACGGCCGGATTTTGATGATGCCCCATTGCTGGCCCCGCGATAAGGCGATCCATATGCTGATTTCCCAACACCGCGACGGCCAGATCATCGCCCGCACGGTGGGCCATTTCGGTATCAAGACCGTGGCGGGGTCGTCATCAAAAGGCGGTGCTCAGGCGCTGCGGGCCATGGTCAAGGCATTGAAGGCAGGCGACTGTGTCGGTATCACGCCGGACGGTCCACGCGGCCCCCGCATGCGTGCTACCGACGGCGCCGTGGCCCTGGCCCGGTTGTCGGGCGCGCCGATCATCCCGGCGACCTTTGGCGCGGCGCGGGGCAAGGTGCTGCAAAGCTGGGACCGCTTCCTGGTCGCCTGGCCGTTCGGGCGGGGCGTGATCGTCTGGGGTGATCCCATTGAGGTGCCGCGTGACGCCGATGCGGCGCAGCTGGATGCGGCGCGCCTGCGGGTCGAAGGCGCACTCAACGCCATCACCGCCGAGGCCGATCGCCTGACCGGCCGCGCGCCTGTCGAACCGGCCATGGCCGAGGAGATCTCGTGATGCTTGGCCTTTATCGTTTCCTGACGACCCTGGGCGCGCCCGCGATCCATGTCTACCTGGGCCGGCGCATCAAGGCCGGAAAGGAAGACCCCCATCGCTTCAATGAACGGCTGGGCCGGGCGGCCCTGGCGCGCCCCGACGGCCCGTTGATCTGGCTGCATGGTGCCAGCGTCGGCGAGGCGATGTCGCTGCTGACCCTGATTGCGCGCGTGAAGACGGCGGTGCCCGCCGCCAACATCCTGGTCACCACGGGCACGGTGACCTCGGCCCGCATGCTGGCCGACCGCTTGCCCAAGGGGGTGGTTCATCAGTATGTGCCGGTCGACCGCATGGCCTACGTGCGCCGGTTTCTCGATCATTGGCGGCCGGATCTGACCCTTTGGGCGGAATCGGAATTTTGGCCCAACCTGATTTCGGAAACGGCGGTGCGGGGTAATCCCCTGATCCTCGTCAACGGGCGCATTTCGCCGCGTTCGTTCAAGGGCTGGTCCCGCGCCCCCAAATTCATCGCCGGTCTGCTCGGCGGCTTCGCGCTTTGCCTTGGCCAGACGGAAGGCGATGCCGAACGTCTGCGGGCCCTGGGTGCGGCGGGGGCGCGCAGCGTGGGCAACCTGAAGTTCGCGGCCGACCCTCTTCCCGCCGACACCGCGCGGCTGTCGGACCTGCGCGCCGCCACGGCGGGCCGCCCCCTGTGGCTCGCGGCCAGCACCTGGGCCGGCGAGGAAGACATCGCCTGGCGGGTCCATCAAGATCATGCGGCTGCCCATCCGGGGCTGCTGACCATCATCGTGCCGCGCCACCCGAACCGGGGGCCGGAAATCGCGGCCCAGCTTGCCGCACAAGGGGCCAGGATTAAACGGCGCGGGGCCGGGGACATGCCCGATGCAAGGACCGAGGTTTACATCGCCGATACCATGGGTGAACTGGGCCTGTTCTTCACCCTGGCCCCCGTCGTGTTCATGGGCAAGTCGTTGTCGGCCGAGGGCGGACAGAATTTGTTGGAGCCGGCACGCCTTGGCTGCGCCGTGCTGCACGGCCCGCGCATGACCAACTTCGCCGACATGGGGGCCCGCATGGCGGCGGCCGGTGCCTCTCTGCCCGTCGCCGACGGGGCGGGCCTGAGCGCCGCCGTGGGCCGTCTGCTGGGTGCCGCCGGGGAGGCCGAGGCCTTCGCCGCCCGGGCCCGCACCTTCGCCCAGGCGGAATCCGGGGTCATCGACCGACTGATGGCGGAACTTTCCCCTTATCTGCAACGCCTGGACGGTGGGAAGAAGACAGCATGAAGGCCCCCGCGTTCTGGTACGACGTGGCGCCGTCGGCCCTGGGGGCGGTGCTGTCGCCGTTCGGTCTGATCTACGGCGCCGCGACGGCATTGCGCCAGCGCAAGAAGGCGGTCGATGTCGGCGTGCCCGTGGTCTGCGTTGGTAATCTGACGGCCGGTGGGGCGGGAAAGACGCCGGTGGTGATCGACATCGCGCGCCGCTTGGCGAATGCCGGGCAGCAGCCCCATGTGATCAGCCGTGGTTACGGCGGCGCGGTTGGCGCGGTGCCCCGGCGCGTGGACCCGGCGACGGACAGGGCGGATACGGTCGGGGACGAACCTTTGATGATCGCCGGATCGGCGACCGTTTGGGTCGGTGGTGACCGCCCCGAGGCCGCCCGCGCCGCCGTGGACGCCGGGGCCGGGCCCCTGGTGCTGGATGACGGTTTCCAGGACCCGTCGCTTGCCAAGGATTTGTCCATCGTTGTCGTCGATGGCCGTTACGGTTTCGGCAATGGCTTTCTGATCCCGGCCGGGCCGCTCCGCGAAACCCTGCGGGCGGGATTGGCACGGGCGGACGCCCTCGTCGTCATCGGGGATGACGCCTGGGGGGTGGCGGATGCGGCGCGCCGCTTCGGCCCGAAAAATCTGCCCGTGCTGACAGCCCGGATCGTGCCCGGACCCGAGATCGACCAAATTTCAAAAACTCTGGGCCTTGCTTTCGCCGGAATAGGCCATCCGGAAAAATTCTTTCAGACCCTGCGCGATCACGGCTGCCGCCTCGCGGGAACGAAAGCCTTTTCAGACCATCACCCCTTCAGC